>JAHJTO010000004.1 GCA_018829845.1 Nanobdellota archaeon | reverse complement strand
CTTACCTTCATGCTCAAAAATTTGCCTCCATTTTGTTAAATTTTCTTGTGCCTGAAATCTTTTGATTTCAGAGCATAGTTTAATCATCTCCCCTATTTCCATTATAGAATAAAGAATATAAAAGGCTTGTGATTACATATTTCATGAGAGAGGAAGCAGTCGCAGGACAGTTTTACCCTGAAGACCCAAAAGAGTTGAAAGAAGATATTCTAAAGTATCTTAGAAATGCCCATAAAATCTCTCAAAAATCATATGGAATAATTGTTCCACATGCAGGTTATTCTTTTTCAGGCCAGATTGCAGCCAATGCATATAATGCCATTTCAAAGCAGAAGTTTGACACTTTCATAATTTTGGGAACAAATCACTCTTCCAATGAAACTTCAATCTCACTTGAAGATTTTCAAACACCTCTTGGAATTGTAAAGAATGACAAAAGATTTTCAGAGGAGCTTGTTAAACTAAAAATTGAAGTTAATGAGAAAGACCAGGCCCTTGAGCATAGCATAGAAGTGCAAATCCCATTTCTTCAGATTTTATTTCATAACATAAAAATTGTCCCAATGGCAGTTTCATTTTCAGATTTCAAAGAATGCAAAGAATTCTCAGAAAAAATAATAAAAGTTGCAGAAAAATTAAGCAGAAAAATCTGCATAATCTCATCAGGGGATTTGACACATTATGGGCCCTATTACAATTACACGCCATTCAATCCTGGAAGAAGCAAAGTTTATGCCATTGACAGGAAAGCAATGGATCTTATTTCAGAATTGAGAGCAAAGGAATTTTTTGAATATTGCAAGAACACCACTATATGCGGGATTTCATCAATATCTGCGGGAATTGAAATATGCAGACAGCTTGGAGCAAAAAAATCCATTATTCTAAAATACTCCAATTCAGGAGATCTGACAAAAGATTATGACAATTGTGTCAGTTATGCTTCATTGGTAATTGGATGAATTAGAAAATCTTCTTTACTCTGAATGAGTCTATCCCCATATCCCTTAACAATTTCTTATTAAGATTTAGAACTGCAAGAGCATCCTTGGGTTCTCTCTTTGTGTAAAGGTCTCCATTTTTAACAAAAACTTTCTTCCATCTATTTTTGAACTCTTTAGCATGTTTTGCTCTGGCTACAGGAGGACCTTTTTGTAATATTACTTTTGGACTTTTTAAAGCGAAGTATGACACTGATTTTTGATCAGAAAAATTCCATTCCTGCATTATTTCATATTCTTCTTTCTTCAAAGTCCCAATAAGAACATTGTGCAATTTAAGCAGCTTTGCTCCAGAGATATCCTCTTTCACTCTTTCACTTCCAGCATAAACCTCAAATAATGAAAGCTTCTTTTTCTTAGCAGTTTCTATAAATCTCTTTGGATCAAACTCTTTTTTCTCGAATAATTTTCCTGAAGGATTTTTCAGGAATTTCCTTGCAGATTCTATGAATAAATTATATTTCTCATTGTCAAGTGCAGCGGCAGCGTTCCTATTCATCTGAACAGGATCGATTAATACCAGGGGGGACATTAACTTTGCTTCATTAACTTCAGTCATTATCTCATTTTCGTTTTTATAATGTTTTTCAGGATCAATTATTTTCTTTTGATTCCATTTAGAAGCATTTTTCATCAAATTAAGAAAACTTCCATAATAGCATGTTAATATTTCCAAACAATATCCTGAAAACCCCTTGATATGGCTCTCCGCGCCATAACAATTTTGGGCATAGCACAAAGCCTTTGCAAGCCTTATCTCATCGGGAAGCTTTGGATTTTTTCTGATCTTATTTTTGACATAATTCACATGAAGCATTGAAACATCGGTAACGTTCCTTGCCTCTTCAGATTTTTTTATTCTGAATACTGGAACAATTTCAGTCTTAAATTTTATTCCAGAAACTTCAGAGTCTATGCTAAAATAATCTCTTGATCCAGGAAGCCTTGAATATTTAACTTTTAATTCCTTCAAGGCCTTTTCAAGTTTATCAGAAATGCTTAAAAATCTCTGATTTTTGGCACGCTGGAAATTTTTTGAATTTCCAAGCATTTTTTCATCCTCTTTGAACAAAACAAACAAATCTACATCATATCTTTTCTTTTTGATTGTGGTTCCTTTTACAAAACTTCCACCCATTACTGCCTCTGCCTTGTATTTCTTTAGCTTAGAATTCAATTTCAGGACAAAATCTCTTACAACGGCCCCTATCTTTTTCTCATCATCTTCAGAAGGTTTTATTCTTTCAAGTTCTTCTTTCATTATCTTGCCAATATTCTTTCTCATCATTTTAATACCGCCACATTATTTCTACATATGTACATAATAGAAGACTTGCTCACTTTCCCTTCTCCAAGAAGCACAGGAGTGATGCTTGCTTTTTCAGCACCACCTGTATCAATGACGAGGGAGTCGCTTTCTCTAGCATAAACATTTCCATCTGCGGGTCTCACGAATCTCAAGTAGGATTGGCCCCCGGAGATCATATCGATATTAAATCCGTAGATTGGAATGTCACCCATGTTATCTATATAAATTTCCTGATTGTTCTCAGAGATGCTCGCATCAAAGGAAACCTTCAAACAGGAATCTTCTATCGGCCCGTTGAATTTCAAAACACTTTCCTGTGAAAATCCTCTTGACCATACAAAAACAAACACAAATGCGACTATTGCTATGCATACAAGGAGGATAGTGGCCATTATTGGTGAAATTCCTTCATGCTGAGAAATAACCCCTCTTTTATTTTGATGAAGTTTATTTCTAGCATCATGAAAATTCTTTGAATTTTTGGATGTCCCGAAGTTTGACTTCGGAGCATGGCAAGAATGGCCGCCATTGAATTTTATCAAAGATTCTTCACCATGTTTTATTTTTCTTTTCATCATGCTGAAAAAACCTCCCTAGTTTTTTGGCATCCTAAGAATCTCAATTCCTGGATGTCCTGAAGCTTTGCTTCAGAGCATGACAAAAATCTTTGATTTTTCATCATTTTCTCCTTGCAACACCATAAATGGTTATGACTATAAATGCAATTATGGACTGTATCCATCCAAATCCTGGCAATCTTGCCCTATCCGCGCCAGATATTGCAGGAAGCTCGGCAACTTTCAATAAAGATTCTTTCTCAACTCCGTTGCTATAAACAGCTCTGCAGACATATTCTCCAAGTTCATTGACTTTCATAGGTAATTGATTAGAAACCTGGTCAAGTTTAATTGTCCCATCTTTTGTGATTTGTAATTGTTGAACATTTCCAGTTGTCATGCATTTGACATCTTCCTTAAGCCAAACCCCGAATATTCGGTTTCCAACAGAATCAACCCAATATACATTGTTTTCTGCGACATCTATTCTCACAGTTGGCTGCACCGCACAGCATTTGTTATTTCCAACAGTATCATTTGCAGTAATCTGCGAGGAGCAGTCATTCAGGGAAGGATCATATATTGTTCCATTTTGGGCAGAGCAGGACAGGCTGGCTGGAACCAAAACTTCAGTATGGCATGAACTTGTGCAGCACATTTCAATGTCGGTTGTGGAAACATAATTTTCATTTTCACATTTCTCATCATCTTTGCATATTGCACCGCCAATCTCAGCACAATTTTTTTCTGCTCCAGCAACATTGAAAGTTCCAATCAATTCATTGCTGTTTCCACCATTATCCTCAGCATAGATAGTATAATTGTGAACTCCTGCGGAAGGAACATATTCATATAAACATTCTCTTGAATTGCAGGATTTTGAAAGAGTGTTATCCATTCTGATCTCCACGGTCTTTACCCCGCTAAATCTTTCCAAAACTGTAGCATTTATTTTAACCCTTTCCCCAAACTCTAAATCTTCAATAGGATTGGCGCTTATCCGGGGAAAATCTTCTCCGGATATTTTGAAGGCATTTACACTTTCATTACTCAATCCACCTTTGTCAAAAACAATTATGGAGATATCAAATATCCAAATTCCATTAGCTCGTTCATCAACCCATTTTAAAACATTTGAAGGGATCCCAAAAAGCCCCATTGCATTAGATCCGGTTAAGTTGGTAGATTCCTCAAAACATTCAGTTGAATTTTCCCTGCATATCTTGAAACTGAATTTTCCAAGCTGGAGATTATCAAAAAAGCTAAAATTGAAGGATAATGGAACAGACCTATCCGACAAATTGATATTATTTTGATTGTCCACATACCCCGGTGTGCTATTGTCACATGTTCCAGAAAAGCAGAACCCATTTGTGAATGAACATCTTGAATAGTCTGACAGATCGTATGACGCCCCACCAGCAGTAAAATTACATGACTTGCAGTCCTCATATGCCCCATACTTATATCCACACGGAGAGGCGCAGCATGGATTGCTTCCGGAGTTTGACATGCATACAAAAGAGCCAGATATTCCAGTGTATGGTAAATTGTACGCACCTGCCAATGAAGGAATTAGTTTTGTCCACCAGTATCCCCATTGAACATAGGGGCTACAGGGATGGCCGAATGTCACAATACATTCTCTGTAAACACAAACTTCAGCATATGATCCGCATCCATTCAGGAATTGTACAACTCTCGTTTTATTCAAATCTGCAGGAGAGCAGTTGTCTGTATCTGCAATTGCGCTTCCAGCAATTATAACTATTGTCAAAGAAAGCACTAGCGCAAAAATCACCTTTCTCATTTTTATCAATCTTTTAATGGAATCTCGATATAAAAACTTTCCTTATGCTAAAAAATCTTTCAGATTTTTGGCATGCTTGAAAATGCAAAACATTTTCAGCTCACAAGAATGTTTAACATTTTCAGTGTAACAAAAACACTGAAGGGCTTTAAGGCAAGGGGTTTTTTATTATGCTAAGAAATTATCTTTTGCCTTTTTTCTTTGCCTTTGACTCTTTATTGGATCTTTGAAATGTTGATGCAAGATCTATGATGTACTTTCCATCCTCCAACTTGTAAACCAAGGGCTCATTCTTGAAAAGATTAACAAGATCAATTTCAAATTTTCCAGGCTCCTTCACCCTTATGCTTTCGAAATCAAGTATGACCGGCTTGTCATCCATCTGAGGACCGAGTATTTCTTTAAAATCCTCTTCTATTTCGATTACTTCCTCTTTTGTTAGATTCTTTATTTCCTCTTCAGTTTCCTGCTTTTTGAAGAAAAAGAAAAATCTGCTGCCACAGCTACATCCCTTCAACAATGTGGAGGAAGAATCCTCATAGACTAGGCCGCATTTTACACATCTGTGTGGCATGTTAAAAAATCTCCAATTTTTGGCATCCTGAGAATTTTCTGAATTCTTGGATACTTGAAATTCTTATTTCTTCGTGTGACAGAAACCTTTGGTTTCTAATCATAGCTCTCAAAACCCTATACTGTTAATAAATGTTTTTGAAGAGATATTGTCACACTTTCTTCAAGAATAATTCTATCTTGCTTGGATCTTTCTTTATTTCCTTAACAATGCTTGCAGGCCCTATCACTGTCATTGCATCTCTGTCTCCAAGGAGCATTTTAGCTATCCCCTTTCTAAATTGATCAAATACTGTGATGTTCTTATTAGGGGTTATGACTGCTAATTCTATTCCCTTGAATCCCCTGATATGCCCGATCATTACCATAGTATCTTCTATGAGCCTGGCTTCTTCATCGGCCTTAAGTCTTCCCTGAAGAAGTATAATCTTATCTCCAAGTATCATCTTCAGAAGTTTCTTTATCCTTTCCTGGCCACTCAAAGAAGATATTTCATCATAAGGCATAAAATGTATTGTTAGTTTTGATGCCATTTTTATTTTGTCCTTCTCAAAAAGGTTAATTGCTTGGGGATTGAAGACAATTCATCTTCGTCAAATAAAAGCATTTTGTCTCCACATCTGAGCGTGAAGGTTTCCTCTGCAACGTCATAAGAAAGGACAATGTTTCCCCTGAATTCAGAGCCATACTTTCTCTGCCATACTGAAGATAACCATTTGGCCATCTCATCATAATTTTCACTCCTTTCCATTGCCTCTTCCAATAATGCGATGTCCGTCTGTTCATCCCGCTTAAAAACTTCTTCAGAAGTCTTTGGCGTGCCAGAAGTCATTCTTGATTTCTTAGCATTAATAAACTCTTTTTCCATTTTTATTATTTGACCATTTCAAAGAGCTGTTCGTAAAACTCTTCAATATTGTTTCCGTTCTTTGCAGAGATCCCGATAACCGGATATTCTGGAAATGCTGCTTCAATTGACTTAATGTCTGATTTTCTAAGATCCATCTTATTTGCAACGATTAATACGGGGATTTTTCTAGCTACAAGATTTCCTATAAGCGTTATATTCACTTGGTTGTAAGGGTTTTGTGTTGAATCCAAAACTATAACGACAAGTTCCATATCATCAAGCCATTTGATTGATTCAATAACCCCCTTGGTTGCTTCCCTTGCCCTTTTCTTCGCTTCAGTTTTATTCATTCCAAAATGCAAGAAATCTTCATAATCTATTTTTGTAGCTATCCCAGGGGTATCGGCAATTTTGAATGTAAGGGTTTTATCTTTGTAGGTTATATTGACCTTTTCTTTTATTGAGATCTCCCTTGTTTCATGGGGGATTTTGCTTGCTTGCCCCATTTCTTCCCCAAGCCAGTCCTTGCATATCTTATTTGCAAGTGTTGTTTTTCCTCCATTTGGGGGACCATAGAATCCAAGTTTGACATTAGATCTCTTCGAGAATATTCTCCCTATAACATGTTTCACAAAATCTTTTATTATTTTAAGTACCATATCACGCCTTTTTGTCAATTAGAACTGGCAACAGGGGTTTAAAATCTTTTTCTCCTTTGCATCTTCTTGAATTTTTTGAATCCATAGCTAATCACATCATCACCCCATCCCGCTTTTTTCAATCCACTGGTTATTTCACTTTCTAATTTTCCAGTATTTCTCTCCTTGATTATGAAATTTAATACAGTTTGTCTTTGAAAATCTCTTGTTTGTTTGAGGACTTTTATTATGGCATATTCTATTTGATCATTCTTCCATCCTGCTTCGGAAAGTTCCTTCCTTATTGCCTTGCCATCGCTCCCCTTATTCAATTCTCCTGCGATAAATGAAACAAGCGTAACATAATCAGACTTTTGCTTGAAAAGTTTTTCCTGCATCTGAAGATCATATTTCTTTGCATAATATCTCCATATCCAGTAAATCCCGCCCATTACAACCAGCCATATAAAGATTGACCATGTTATCGGGACCCATATCGGCCTGCTGCAATCTCCTGGACATGAAAGATAATCCTCTCCGCTTTCACACACATCGTTTCCACAGGTTACCGATGGCAATACTAATTCTGAAATGGGGGGGGTTGCAAACATCTGCAAATCAAGCTGTCTTCCGGGAATTGCCAATTCTATTTCTCTGTTTTGAAGATCATCAAAAGTGAATATAATTGCTCCATCCACGCCCATGACATTATATTCCCCATTTAATTTGGTTTCATTTGCAGTTATCCCATCTGGAAGCTTCAATATGAAATATGCGCTTTTGTCATAAGTTGAATCCAAGGTTATGTCTGCGACTGTTACAAGATCAAGATTGCTATCGGGAGAAATATCTGACTGGGCATATTTCACAACATAGTTTATCTTCATCTGAATATAATTATTCCAATCTATTAAAGCTTCGGAAATTTCTTCATCACTTCCGGACGGAACCACTTCACCAATGGGCTCAAAATAACTTAGATCTATGCTTGCAGCCATAGGGGAAGATCCAATATTATCATCCTTTATTGCAGAATAAACCACAAAGTAATCCAGAGAATTTTTTATTGCCGAATAATCTGCATCTGCCCTTGAAAATTCAGTTTCAAGAATTGCAAGATCAGAAGAAAGTCTATTCAAACTTAATCCATTCACAACTAAACTAGAATACCATGATGGAATTTTTGAGAGATCCTCTTTCAATGTGTTTATGTTAGCTCTCTTTCTCTGAAGCATGGTTCCAATATCCTCCTTAGGAGCAATCGTTGTTATTTCGAATGTCCTGGTCCCGATAAGGCCCTCACTGTCAACAGCCTCAACAGTCATTTTGAATATTCCCAATCCGTAGGAATGGTTTGTGAATGGAACAACCGTTTCATCGGAACTATCATCCCCAAAATCCCAATAGTATTTTTCTATGCTGTTGTTTTTAGGAGAAGTTACTGTTACCTCGAATTGTACTGGCACCAGTGCCTGGGTCTCAAGAGGAGTCAATGAAGCTATCCTTGGAACTTCTCCCACATCTATTGTAGTATCTTTTATTGTTCTGTCTCCTATTTTAAGGACAAATGAATATTTTCCAGTAGGTGAGGGCACCGTTATTTTAGAATCTGAAAGTTCTATGATTGTTTTGTTCATGCTCATCTTTGCAGGGATTCTTGAAGAATCATAAAAATTCTGCTGGTTCCTTGTTACCCCTGATGCAAAATATTTAAAATTTAAATCTGAAAGAATAATTTGTTGTGTCAGATCAAATTTTATAGGGATTATGCAGCTCTCATCGCAATTGCCATTATACCTTGCATCTATGTAATTCTGGATATATGAGGTCAAATCCCATTCAGAATTCAAGAAAGAATCCTGATCAAATCTTACCGTATTGTTAAATGGGGCAATCATCATTGGGATTGCATATATTCCAAAATCTATTGATGTTTCATTGCATTGGAATGCTCTAAAATCTTCTGATGGGGGGAATCCAGATCCGCACGTCGGATATTCAATTTCAGACGTTATCATGTGGTTGCTTTCAATGGAAGAGGAAACACAAACATAATAGTCTTTCTTTTCAGATGATGTAAAATTAACCTTACAGGAAGCAATTCCACTTGTCCCATTTGCATCACAAGGCATTTCATCACCACTTTCACCATCCTTTATTGACAATTGAACAGTTGCTTCGCTCCCATTTCTCATATCAACTCCGAGCTCAAAACTTCCCGCCCTTTCAAGATTTATCTTTTCGCAGTATGGGTTATCCCCAAGTAATGCATTATAACTTGCTTTAGAAGGGTTGTAGGTTTTTCCACTACCCTGGCTAAGATCACGGCATTTGTTCTCAGAGGATTCACTATAATACCAATTCACTGAGTCATCATTTAGAACATCAATAATTACCGGGGGGCTTCCGCATCTTGGTTCTCCGCCACTTCCGGATAAATTGAATGATAATGACTGGATTGATACTCCATTTCCATTTTCTATAACTAATGCAAGATAACTTGTTCCAGACTCAAATGTTTTAGAAAGCGAGGGATTGCTCTTTGAATATGTTTCAACACAATCGGATGGATCACAAGAATACCCTACATCCGCATTTTTAAGAAGATCTCTGACTGATATACTTTTGGCTATTTCATCAAAACTAACTATCATTGACAAATCTGCAGATTCATTAACCATGCTAAGATTCAAAATTCCTTCCAGCTGTGCTCCGGGCCCATACATTCTTGCTAATTCTGGAATGTCGGCGCTGTAGGATGCTAGGGTAAAACTTGAAAGAAGTATCACTGCTAGGGCTAATGCTGGCCATAAAAAGATCTTATTTTTCATACTATCACCTCTTTCCTGTACAGCTAATATATATTATATATCATATAAAAACCTTGTTCTATCGAGGAGAATAATTTGAACAATCTAAAATTAGAAGAAACCCCTATTTTTATTATATGTCGACAACAACTTGCAACATTATTTGATCACCAATTTTCTCTATTTCCATCTCTTGATAAGTTGAGGCCTTGATTGTCGTCTTTATGTCATAGTTTTCTATAACATTATCTCCTGAAAATTTTGCAGTAAGCTCATATCCCCCATCCACCTGTTTTATCTTGACATCTTCAACCTTTGATATGATAAAACTGTCAGTATCAACAAGAACAATTATTCTCTCCAAGAAATCATAAAGCAATGCCTTCTGGTCTTCTGACTCTATCTCGAACTGCTTTTTTACCTTTGCCTTAACTTTTTTATGATCAGTTATAATGTCGGTTGTAGCATAGGCGGCATTAACAAATGCTTCTTCAAGGGTCTTTCCATATGCTCTGAACTTAGCATCAGCAGTATGCTTCAAAAATTCATATTGTTTCTTTGCCATAACTTTGATTATTTTTATTGCTTTAAAAATGTAACCTTCTGATCTTATTTTGTGTTATCCGATTATTATTTCCTCTCGACAAATTAATTGACTTCTTCATGTTTATTCTTTTCTCCTCTTTCTCTCAAATGCCTGTGCTGGAGTTTCCAGCACTTCGAAGTTCAAACTTCTATGGGGGCGGACTTTGTTAT
>JAHJTO010000043.1 GCA_018829845.1 Nanobdellota archaeon | reverse complement strand
CTAATCTTCCTGAATTAAACGCTTTGAGAAACCTCAAATTTTCTGGAGCTCGGGCTTTAGTTTATACAGGTTTTGAAGGAATCAAAACTGCGGCCTATGAAGCTCTAAATGCTACAAAAAAAGGAGAAGAAATTCTTGCAATGGGCGTTACGGAAATGAAAAACAAGAAGTTTAATGAGTTTTGGGTAAAATATGCAATTGATAGAGCTAAAGGCAAACATCTCTCTAGATTCTTATTTTCAGAAAGAAGTCAATATTTTATCACTACCAAAAAAATGCCTCTTGTTGAAGCCAAAGTCCTTGAAGGTATCACCCCCACAACTGTAGATATATTTGGAGAAGATAAGGTTTTGATATTAAACTATCAAGAACCTGCCTCTTGCATTCTAATTTATGATAAGAATACTGCACAATCATTCAAGAATTTCTTTTATCAGCTGTGGAAAATCGCTAAAAAGTGAATGCCCTGGACAGGCTGTGTCACAATTAATCTAAATTTTAGGTAAGTTTTCACCGTCGGTAAAACACAATATTTATATAGTTTACCGACGATAAATAAGTGAGGTGCTTAACATGGTATATATAAAATCTACTTCTGAGCAAACATTTCTTCTACCAACCGATTTACGTAAAAAGATTGCTCAGGATCATATCTGCTTCTTAATTGAAGAAGTTGTAAATCAATTGGACTTTAGTAAATTTGACGAGGCTGTTGCAGGAGCTGGAAACCCCAGCTACCATCCAAGGATTAACCTAAAAATAATCCTTAATGGAATTTGTGATAGGATAACCTCGACAAGACAGTTAGAGAAACAAACGAATGAAAACATAGTTTTCATGTATCTAGCAGAAAATCTGAATCCAGATTTTCACACAATTGCTATGTTCAGAAAGAACAATGGGGGGTTGATTAAGCAATGCTTTTTGCAAACGGTTGAAGTTGCAAGAAAGTTAGATATGACTAACTTCAGCAAGCTCTATCTGGATGGGATAAAGATTAAGGCAAATGCCTCTAAAAGCAAGAACTTTAGCAAGGAAGAAGTTGAGTTTTTGTCCAACTTCGTCGATGACCATCTTGAAAAGATGGATGAAGTGGAAAAGAGAGAATTAAATGAAGAGGAGGTGAAAATTCCTCAGTCTTTAACAAATAAGAGCAAGCTTAGGGATAAAATAAAACAGATTCTTAAGAATGTTAAGGAATCAAAGAAGAGTCTTGATAAGGCTAAAGGAAAGATTGAGCAAGAGAAAGTGGACAAAGTAAACTTGACAGACATGGATTCAAAAATTATGAAGATGAAAAAGGGATTTTTTGATCAAGCATACAACTGCCAGTTGCTTGTCGAGGATAAAACTGGGATAATTGTGGGTAACCATTTATCCAATTCTCCTGTGGATGTAGAAGAAACAAAACCTACAATGGAGAAGTTCAAGGAAGAACAAAAAATTGACTTGGAGGGTGTTGAGATCTTCCAAGACAATGGATACTCCGGCAGTAAAACTGCTGCCTATTACGAAGAGGAGAAAGCAATTGCTTACATCCCCGATGTAGTGACGACCCAAGAGCTTCATGGAAAAACAGACAAAATTTCTGAATTTGACAACGACAAATTTGAATTGGACTTTGAAAAAAATCAAGTCATGTGTCCGGGAGGATACAGGATGGACTTTGTTAAGAAGTATGTAGATCACCAAAAGAAAGGAGGGAATTGGACAAATATCTACAAAACAGATAAATGCAAAGAATGTCCTTTGCAAGCAAAATGTGCAAATAGAAAAAGCAAGATTCCTCATCGGGAGGTGAGGATTAATCCCTTGATGAGAAAAATCCGATTGCGTTTTAGGACAAAAGAGGGGCTTGTGAAATACAACAAAAGGTTTCACAAAGGAGAAGTAGCTCAAGCACACATCGAACATAACTTGGGCTATCGAGAATTCAAGACAAGATCGAAGGGATCTTGTGAAAATGAGGTTAATTTGTTCTCGATAGCGTATAATTTAAAGAAAATTCAAATTTATAAGAAAAATAATGCTCCTTCAAAAAGTAATTGCTGGGATTTGGCGAAAACCTATCTTTTTGTGTCAAAAATTATTTGAATCATAACACAGCCTGTGGAGG
>JAHJTO010000042.1 GCA_018829845.1 Nanobdellota archaeon | reverse complement strand
TTCATTCCATGACCCTTCTTCTTCAAAGTCCATTTGTTTCCTCTATTTTATTAAACACTCCTATCGAAGGCGTTTAGAAAAACCTGAACTTTTACATTTAAAAAGCTTTTGATTGTGCAATAGAATTATTCCTGACAGCATTTTCAATCGCAATATTTATATATCCAGAGCAGGGAGAGATAGTATAATATTAAATTATATGAATAAGATTATTTCATATCACCGATTAACCTCCGGAAATGCCGAAGCATTTCCAAGCACACAGAATTTAATTTTCATTTAGGGTTAGGTAAGTGCATAGGCTAGAATATCGCTTTATGTGAAAGTACGGTCTTGTTCTAAGAATTTAATCATGATTAGAAATCAGAAGATTTCTGTCATCCTAAAGATTTCAGAAGAAATCTTGGAATGCAGAAAGAAAAGCTTTCTGTCATGCCAAAAAACCGAAGGGTTTTTTGATCAACAAAAAACATACAACTGTTTTTTAGGAGAAAAACCATGGGAAAAATAAGCCCTGTATCAATAAAATATGTAATTCACGCAAAGTTTTTTGCGGAAGGAATACTTGAAAAGCCAGACATAATCGGAGCTATCTTCGGCCAAACCGAAGGTTTGCTTGGAGAAGAACTGGAACTTAGAGAATTGCAGAAGAACGGAAAGATTGGAAGAATTGAAGTCAATACTGAAAGTAAAGACAGCAAAACTGAAGGAGTCATCCTTATTCCAACCTCCATAGATAAGACTGACACCACGCTTATCGGAGCTGCGATAGAGACGATTGAAAGAATCGGACCTGCCACTGCAAAAGTGGTAGTGGAGAAAATAGAGGATGTAAGGGTGAATAAGAGAGAATACATTCTTGAAAGAGCAAAGAAGCTTCTTGAACAGATGTCAGAAACATCTCCCGATTCGAGGGAAATGCAGACTGAAATAACAGAATCTGTAAGAGAGGGGAAGATAATTGAGTATGGAGTTGAAAAGCTTCCTGCTGGCCCTGACATGGAAAACCCAGAAATCATTGTGGTGGAGGGGAGGGCAGATGTCCTAAACCTTCTTAGATATGGCATCAAAAATGTCATAGCAATGAATGGGGTGTCATTGCCAAAAGAGATAACTGAACTTGGAAAAACAAAGACTTTGACTTTGTTCGTAGATGGAGACAGAGGAGGAATTTTGATAGCAAAGGATGCCCTAGAAAATTCAAAGGTAGCTTTTGTAGCCCAAGCCCCTTCTGGAATGGAAGTTGAAGAATTGACAGGTAAGGAAATCTTGGCCTCAATTAGGAGCAAGGTATCTGCAGAAGAATTCGCTAGAACCAAGGTTGAAAGACAAGGCGAAGGTTCTGAAGGCAGATACTCTGGCCGAGGAAGAGGAACGGTTGGCGGGAGGGGTCGAAGACCCTCCTACCGATCCGAAAGAGAAGAAAGCACTATAGACAGTTATGAAAGAAAAGATGCCACTGATGATGAAATAAGAAGAATGCAAAACGCAATGAAAGATATTGAGGGAACAAAATCCGCTTTGCTATTAAACGATAATTTTGAAACCATAAGAAGGGTTTCTGCAAATGATCTTCAAAGAGCGCTCAGAAGCATAAAGGGAATATCTGTTGTGGTGTTTGATGGCCAGGCAAATGGATATGTCCTGAATGCCGCAGAGAGAGCCGGAGTAAGACACCTTGGAGCAAAAAGCTTCTCTCATACAAGAGATTCAAGAGTCAATCTTGTAAGCCTGTGATACTCTGATCAACACTGTATGATGATAAACGCTTTGTGTTTCTGTCATGCTCTGAAGCTTTGCTTCGGGACATCCCGAAAACTTCTGGTTTTCTAGGATGCCAGAAACTTTCCTAGTTTCTAAGCATGAAAGGTATTTAAATCAAAAATCTCTCCAATAGATTGAAGGAGAAAATTATTCTATGGATAATAAATTAAGATTCGGCCCTGCGGGAATGCCTCTTGCATTGAAAGGAAAAAGACTTGCAGAAGGAGTGATGTACACTTCTGAAATAGGACTCAGTGCATTCGAAGTTGAATTTGTTCGCGGAGTTAGAATAAGAAAAGATGATGCAATAGAAGCTGGAAAGATTGCCAAGGAAAAAGACATAATTTTATCATGCCATGGCCCGTATTTTATCAACTGCTGTTCTCCTGAGAAGGAAAAGCAAGCAACCTCAAAAAGAAATTTATTAGAAGCTCTTAGGGCTGCAGATCTTCTTGGAGCGAAAATAGTTGTTTTCCATCCGGGATTTTATCAGGGTCAAAGTCCAGAAATTGCAAGAGACAATGCATTCAAACTTCTTTCAGATGTCATAGAGACAATGAAAAAAGAAAAAATAAATGCGGTCCTGGGATGTGAAACCACCGGAAAGCCAAGCCAATATGGGGGTCTTGATGAGAATTTAGAGATGTGTAAAAATTTTCCAAAGCACATCAAACCCGTAATTGATTTTGGCCACATAAGCTCAAGGGAAAATGGGAAAATAAAAACAATAAAAGATTATGAAGAAATATTCAAAAAAATAAAGGATATTCTTGGAAAGGAAGCACTTGAGGGATTGCATTGTCATTTCTCTGAACAGGAATTCACAGAAAAGGGAGAAAAACGCCATGTCCCTCTTGGAACAAACAATCATCCGCCATTCAAACTCCTCGCAGAACTCATAAAAAAGAACCATTATCATTTCACAATCATCTGCGAATCTCCATTTCTCGAGGAAGATGCTTTAAAGATGCTCAACATTGTCAAGGAAATATGATGTGGGGCATGAAAAAATTTGTGCCTGGGTCTTTTCTGGAACAGAACACTGATTAACCCCTTATTATATTGACTAACTCCTATTATATTATTATGTAGGGGTCCAATTCTTGATCATTTTTCACTAGACTTTTGCGTTTTATATATAAAAATGGGTATGGCTTATCTAGGGATTTCGCAAAAGTTTATTTTCAGAAAGATTTATATATTTAATTTACACTCTATAGTGACAACAAAATGGTAATGCCTGAAGGTATGAGTCCGGAAGAGAAAAAAGCAATAGAAGAAAGAGATAGGATAAACAATAAAGTAAGAAAAATTGCTGAACAGAACAAATCCAAAAAAGATAGCGGAATAAAGGGCATGTTCCAAGGATTTTTCAAAAGTACTGATTTAATAAATCCCGATAATTCAGAGCCAGAAGAGCAGGATGATAATTCTTCAGATCAGAGTAAAATAGTCATCCCTGAAGCAGAGAGTGGACCCATGGAAAACAATTATGAAATAAAAACTGGACATTCAGAAACTGATGAGAATAATACCTCAAAAACCGGGGCCGCCCAGAACTCCGCCCCTCCAATGGAATATGGCTATAAAGGAATAGCTAAAAAAATAGCTGACAGGATGGAGAAACTTAAATCTGAAAGAGATGGTGCAAATAGCAATAATTCTGCATTAAATGATAAATATTTGGACGGGATCAAGAAAAATTCTGAATTAGTAGAAATTGTCAAAAGATTTGAGGCTGAAATGGCCGGGCTAAATCGACAGCTTGAAGAATATTCAAGAAATTATGGAACTATTAATAAAAAATATGAGGATGCATTGGAAAGAATTAGAAAAATAGATGGGGCTTGCAGCGGATTGGAATTTAAGGTTAAAAATTATGAACAAGCCTTGGCAAATGACCAAAAAATAATATCAGACTATACATCCCAGATAGAAGCATCTAAGAATTACATTAAACAACTTGGGGGTCAGCTGGCTGAGGCAAATAGTTCATTCAGCCAACTTAAGAATATTGTTGAGGAGCAAGACGGAGAGGAAAACAAATCGCCAGAGGGCGAGAGTGAAAATGATTAAATTGTCACTTAATAGTGAGAAAAAACAAAAGATTTATATAGTAGTTCGCTATAAACAAATACCATGGAAATGGATGCAAACAGAATAAAGGAGATTATTACCTCGCTAAGAAATAGTTCTTCTCCCACAAATGAATTAATTGCAAGATTACAGAATTATGAAACTGAAGTCAGAACCACGGGCATCGCAAATGCAAATTTATTGGAAAATTTTTTAGGTGAATACATCGATACTATTGAAAAAATTTCAGGATATGGGCAAATGATTACGGATAAGGATAAGAGGCTAAACGACCTCAGAACCCAAAATGTGGATTTGACAAAAAAGGCCCAGGATTATGAATTTCAAATACAAAACCAGGTAGAAAATAATCAAATACTTTTAGATGAAAAGGGAAAAATGGATGGAAGATATAATTCCCTGAAAATTGAAAAAAATGACTTTGAAGCAAAATTAAAAGAATCCCTGGAAACCATAATTTCCATA
>JAHJTO010000041.1 GCA_018829845.1 Nanobdellota archaeon | reverse complement strand
GACGCCATCAAATTCAGATTGGAAGATCTGACCGAGCTGGGAGAGGATGCGACGCTTGATTTTGAAAAAGGATTTCATATAGAAAAATTCTCAAAGGTTCTTCAGCATGGTCCAAGGCTTGGTCTGGGCTATGAACAATTTAATCTGAAAGAGAAGATTGTCAAGGAATATTTCAATCTCCAACCAGAAATTTTGATGTCATTCTTTGATCCTAAAAATTACAGGGGAAATTTTGTGGCTCTGAGGGCAAAAGAAGTTGAGCTCATGAGAGCATCACCAAAAAAATTGGGGGATGGAATAATTCTCATCTATCCAAAAGGATCCCAATACAGTTCAAGGATCGGAGAATTTAATATTTTAGCCAAATCCCATCTTCTTGATATAATAGGGAATTTCAAAGATTTTTATCTTTGAGTGCTATTAACAATTCTTTCCAGATCACCCCAGTTTCTTACTCCATCAATTTTTCTTTTTTTCATCTGCTTGAAAGGTTCTTGACCATAATAATTCATGAACATATCTCTTGGAGGTTTTCTTCCCCTTTCCCTCTCCAGAAAAGTGTATGCGTCTATGAAATCTTCTTTTGTCCATACATCTTTTCCTTTTTTTAGAGATATCTTTCGCATCACCTTTTCCCCAAGGGAGATTAGGAATCCATTATATGTTGAGATAGAGGGATCATAGGTTCTTCTCCTTATAGTGTTTATTGCTCCTCCGTTTCTGGCTATAAATTCTTTACAGGTTGGATTTCTTCCTAACTCTTTCTTCTGATCATAGTATGCCTTCAGTACCTTTTCAGGAGACCATGTTCGATCATGGGGATATTTTATCTCCTCCCCAAGATATCTTTTGAATCCATTCCATGTTGTAATTCCTTTTTTGAATTCTCCGTTTTGTATGACATCCCATGCTCCGGAACATCTGGCTGCGAAATCTTTTCTCTTCAAATTCTTATTCAATTTTTTCTCTGTCCAGTATGCCCTGATTATTCTCCTAGGATGTCCCTTCCAGTAGTTCCTCTCAACATGATTTGCTTTTTCACCAATACTTATCATAAACTTCCGATAGTTATTTACTCCTCTAGAATATCTTTCATTCTTAAGCGCCCTTTCAAATCCAGGACAGCTGTGGAATATCTCCTTTCTGAGGGGATCCCTCCCCAGTTTTTTCTTGCATTTATAAAATTCAGCCTTCATTTCCTCCCGGGTAAGATCCTTTTCCTCAGATGGATCATAAAGTCCATGGTGCCTGAGATAGCCTAGATAGGTTGTTATGCTCTTGAAATATTCTCCCCTGAATATTGCCGTCATCACACCCCCACAGGCAGCCCCCACTTCCCTTACTGTTGGAATCCTGTCAAGACTCTTATAAAGATCAAAAAAACGCTGGTCAATTCTTTCCTGAGTCAAATTCTCCCTCAATCCTAAAACCTCACAAGAAGATCTTTTCCTCAGATTTTCATCTTTAATGTTTTTTTGAACCCATTTTCTAAATGCCCTATAAAAATTAAGTAGTCCTGATTCAGTCTCATATGCTATCTGCGATGAATTCTTCCCCTTCCATTCAGGATGCAGTTCATACTCTTTTTTCCAGTCAGTTAAGCGATTCATTTCAGAATACTTTCCCCTCTTTTTCAATTCAATTCCCCTATTTCTAAGAATCTTCCCTATAGCATACCTCTTCGCCCCATACCCTTTTCCTATAAGTGCGCACCCCTTCTTTTTAACTACATACAATCTTACTATTTCATCAATATGCTTTTCAAGATCTACCATGCTAAATTTCCATTTAATTCATTCCATTAACAATTCTTTCCAGATCATTCCAGTTTTTTATTCCCTCAATTTTTCCCTTTTTAATCTGTTTAAGTGATTCTGGACCATAAAAATTAATAAAATAATTCCTTGAGGGTCTTCTCCCCCTTTCCCTCTCCAGAAAAGTGTATGCGTCTATGAAATCTTCTTTTGTCCATACATCTTTTCCTTTTTTTAGTTTTTCATCATCCCTATTGCATTCCTTATTTATTTTTTCTCCCTGTGATCTCAGAAAATTATTCCATCCAATATTTTTTTCTATCCATTTGGCTGATCCCCCACACATCCCTTCAAATTCTTTGTAAAATGGTGCTCTTCCCTCTTTCTTTTTGATCTTCTTTTTACATTCATAATATTTTTTTGTGCATCTCTCAAGTGTAATTGATCCATTTGGTGCTCTTTTCCAAACTCTTTCTCCCAAAGAATGCTTGAATTGGTTCCAGTTGTGAATATTTTTATTATATCTCCTGCTAAATATTGCATCCCATTCTCCTGGATGCCTTTTTGCAAACCCTTTTTGTGTAACAAATCCATACTTTTTTTTATCCGCATAGTAAGATTCTCTTATTCTTTGGGGATGGCCCGTCCAATAATTTGGCGCATGATTTGCAGATTCACCCATATGCTCGATAAATTGTTTGTAACTTCTCACTTCCTTTAGAAACCCTCCCCTCCTTATCTCTTTCATAACTTCAGGATATCTGTACTCAAATTCTTTTCTCAAAGGTTTCACCCAGCCCAATTCCTCCTTACATTCACAATATGCCGCTTCGAATGCTTCTTTTGGGAATATCGGATCAATGCAAAGATAGTCTGTCCTTTCATTCAGATGTTTAAGAAATGCTTTGTAATTATTTATTCCATCAAGATATTTTCCATTATTTATTGCACGAACTCCCATGAGCCATTCTCTTACCCGGGGGATTCTTCCCTTTTCCTCTTTCTTTTTATAGTATTCCTTCTCTATGTTTTCTCCAGCCCAGTATCCAGGGGAATGTCTTGCCATTTCCATTTCCCTTCATTATCATATATAAACATTATTGGCCAAAATATCCTATTCTCTTGATTTATTCTATTATATTACTCTAAAGTAGTTACAAATCGAAAGGTATTTAAGTGTGAAAATACTATGAATGTCAGGTTAGTTTATGCTCCAGTCAGGAGTATATACTTCCCTATGAAACAAGTGAAAAATGGTTAATAAAAACAATACATTAAGAGAATATGGCATAGACATTCCACTCGAGGAATTCATTGGTCCCGATTTCCCAGGTTTCAAGGCTGCCTTAATAGCTATGGATATCTCAAGGCTGCTTCGGGAAAAGGTAATCTCTGACGATCAAGTCGGACCCCTCAAGGAGGACATAAGAAATGGCCATTATAAGGTTGAAGAAGACAAAGAAAATGGAGAAAACATATCAAAGAACCACCCTAGATGTAAATTTGCAAAAATGACATTCGAATCATTGCCTAGCGTTCCGCTAATCTGCTTTGTAAAGAGAAGAAGCCTTGATGATAGCAAGCACGCTGTGGAGCTCTATGTGCCTGAGATAGTTAGAGGAAGCCTGAGTTATCCTGCCACCCCTAAATGCATATTCAATAACGGCCGTGTTATTGCCTATGAGCTTTTCAGTCCCTCTGAGATCTCCGTAGAAAATCATATTCAGAAGATCTCCAACAATCCTGCTGAGATGAAGCTTATTTTGGATAAAATAACAAAAACTGTATCTGACATACATTCCATCAGCCTAAGTCCTGACGAAATAAAGCTGCTCTCTACAAACAATTATGCTAGCGATCATTCTAAATGGAAGATCCCAGAATTGGCAGAAAAAGATTATGTTCAAGGGGTTGTAGAATCCCTTACTCAGTATACTAAATCATTGAATAACTATGGCAAAGGTCTGATACACAATGACCTTCACCTCGGAAACATGCATTTGAAAGGACAAGATATTGTATCTCTCATAGACTGGGAATGGGCAATGCTCGGAGCCCCCCAGACAGACATAACCCGAATCGCCATGGGGTTGAGATTTGACAACCCAAAGAATGCAGACAAAGAAGGAGAGCTTGTGAAAAACTTCTACAATGCTCTGGCTGCGAATAAAATGCCTGTAGGTTCCCTGGAAGAATTCAAGCATATTTACACCTTGGCAAAAGCCCATCAGTATGGGATCTATGCAGATATTGAGAGAAGGCACGTCGAGATTAACCAAGGGATTCTCAGCAAAGGAAGGCCAGGAATTGATGTTAAACTGGCACAAAATACAATACTCAATGGACAGAAAAACATGAAGGCATTTGCCTCTCTCGGCCTGAAGACTTGCAAGGAGGCCTATAAACAATAAAATGGAAAACGGGGACATAGCAGAGATTGAAAGAATCGCGATGGATGGAGCGGAGACTTTGAGGGAGAAGAGAATTGCTGCTGAGAAGGACTCTGGGCTTCTTGATCGTAGAGCATTAGACCTTGCAGAGGATGCTCTTAGAGTAGAACAGGAAGAAAAAGCCAAGATAAGCAAGAAATACAATATTCTGAAATGGGTAAATAGGGGACTTGCGGCTGGAATGTTCGCAATGTGCCTGACAGCAATATTCCAAAGAAATAATGTCATAAAGAAATACAACTCTTTAAGCAACCGTGATCTTGCAAATTACACTCAGTTGGAGGGAGATCTTAAGGATTCTATCGACTCAAAGCACTCCCCAGTGAAGGATTATTCCATCAAAGTTGATGGTGCTTTATTGGAAAATGGCAAATCCTTGGATGTCAAAACACAAAAGATAGATTTCGATTTGAAATTGAATTATGAGTCAACAGGCATGATGGGCTTTTCAAGAGTGCCTTACCTGGTGAGAATTCTGTCTGATTCTACTGGGAAGATTATTTCCACAAAAGTCACAAACCTAAGCGACAAGGTTCTTACCACTGCAAAAAATAAATCTATAGAATATCATGACCTTTTTGCATTGAAAGACGGAGTGAATGGTCTGACATCAAAGGTCTGTTTTCCTTTGAAGGGACATGAAAAAGCGATAAAAGCGTTTTATTCGGACATCTATAAGACTACTACTGAATTCCTGACAGAGCTGAAATCAGTTGCTGACTCTGGAAATATTTACGTGACAAATCCTGAAGGTAAAAATCCTGCCGAAACTAAATTTGGGAAAGAATATGTAGACATATCACTTCCTCCGTGCGTGCAATACTCATCCAAAATAAATGTCAAAAATGGAAAATCAAAACCCAGAGGACAGTGAAGATTCGGCATTCCAAGGAGCAGAGTCTCTTAGAGGGGGAAGGATCTCTCCCGAGCAAGAATCTGGATTGGCAGATTACAAGGAGTTGGAAGTTGCAAGAGAATCCCTAAATGCAAGTTTCATGGAAGGATTGAGGGAAAAACTGCAAAAAGAGAGAATCGAGGACATGATAAATCAGGAAACCTTGTTCAGAGGAGTGCTTGAAAAAGGCTATCTGAGAGAATATTTCGAGAAGGCTGAAAAAATGGGCATTGCCGAAAAGGAATTAGATCACGGAGTGCCACAGATTAGAAATGCTTACGATTCTTTGATAAACCTGTATACCTTAAAATTAAATCTACCATATAAGCCGAATATTGCGAAGATGTCCTTGCATGATCTTGAAACGGTATGCATTCTTTTGACAAACAGGTCTGTGCTCATGCCATCAACCGCATGCCTTTCTCAGGGATTTCCTGATGGACAGCTGAACGATTTTACAAAAAATCTGCTCGGAGAGAAGAACAAGACTCCAAGGGAAGAGAGAGAATTAGTGAACATAGTCGCGATCCCCTCCGGAAAGGCGATAACCAAACTCATAAATCGGGATGAGATGGCGATGATCCCAGAAATCAAGCTCGAACTCAGCTATGAAAACGGAGAGAAATACACGATATAATATGGAGAAACAGAATAATAAACACGATAAGCAGCCAAAGATATATGTGAAGGCAATACTCACAGACGCAGGCAACATCCTCTTTGATGATTCAGATCTCAGGGGGGCATTCAGATCATATCTTGAAGAAAAGGGACTTATGGCGAGAAAAAAGGACATAAATTCAATATTAGACACGGAAGACAGACAAAAAACTCTCGGAAAGCTAGATTATCCTTCAAAAGGCAAGCTTGAATACAAGAGCAGTGCAGAGAATGATCTCTCCAATGATTCATTCAAGTATTCTATAACTCCTGAGCATTTCAGGGCAGTTTATTCAGCCAAGAGAGACCTGGCCATGGTTAAACCCGGATACACCAGGGAAATGAGTTACGAGGATACTTTCAAGGAATTGAAGATTCCGTCATATTATCCAGGTTATATGGGCTGGCTTGGGGAAAGAAAAAAGAAAATAAGAAATGTTCCCTTTGAAGGAGTTTTGGAAACCCTGGAGGAGCTTCATAAAAAAGGGATAGATATCATAGTTTTGTCAGATGGCCATCGGACTGGGGAAGATGCAAGGCAATGGATGGAAAGCATGGGCATCAAGACTGGAATCAAGGATGTTATAACCTCAAAGGATCTTGGATACTGCAAGCCAGATCCCAGATTCTACGAACATGCTCTGAAGAAATATAATCTCAAAAAAGAAGATGTCGTTTTCCTAGGACATGATGTTGATGAAGATGATGGAGCCCATAATCTGGGAATAAAAGTCATCGCCTTTAATTATGAACCCAGTGATTCTGAAAAGTTGAACTATGCCGTAAAAATAAAGAAATTCACCCGGTTGTCTCAAATTCTCGAAAAGAAATAGTTAAAATTAATTAGTCTCCAGCTGGAATCTTCCCTCTTCAAGATGCGATACTGATTTTACAACGAAATCCATATTGGCATAAAGATATCCATCTTCCTTTGAGAATTTATTTCTATCCTCTTTTATTTTTTTGATTATTGCTTCTCTTTCATTCATTATATGCAACACCTTTTCATTGCTAAAGTCGAAAAATAGATTATCCAATTTATCTATCAAAACAACAACCTTTGCGAATATATCCAGCGCAGACTTTGAATATTCTTTCTTGAATTCTGCAGTTTCATGTGCCAATGAATGGAGTATTCTTGCAATATCTCCTATTAAATAAGTATTGTGATACATTATCGGCGTTTTGCTGAAATCTTTGTATCCTTTCTTATTAAGAAGTCTTCTGTAAAAATAAAGAAATTTGTAAACATTCCTAGCCTTATTTTCTATCTCCCCCAAATCCTCCTTGTTTCTTTTCTTTATGGCCTCGAGGCATTCTGGAGCCAGCCATTTTGTCAGCAGAAATGCTCTCCTTAGGATATTGTCTGCATCAGTCTCAGAGACTCCACTCAGATCTTTCAGCACAGTCTTTTTTTCAGACTGTTCTATTATCTCAATTCCTATGAATTTCCCAATCATGCTTTGTATGAACTCAGAAGTCTTTCTATTTTTTCCAGTAGTGTACTCTTTGATATGTTGCTCATGTAATATCTCTATTTTATTGTAGCCAGCTACATATGCTCCTGCCAGTCTGTATAGGGCAAGTTTGGTGTTGAACTTGGTTATATCTATAGTCGTCTCGTCCTTTGCCATTTCTTTCTCAGTGCTCAGAACAAGATCTCCCTTCTTCTCATTGACTTCGAGATAGTCTCCCTGCTTCAATCCGAACTCCCTTATCCACTTCGCGGGAAGGCTCGCTACGAGCGTGGCCGTTCCTAGCTTGATTATCTTCCGTTTCATTTTATCCTATTGTAGCTTATTACTTATATAATGCTCTAAGATATATATAAATCTTTCTTTCTTATATACTTATACGTGTATATATATCTTATGAATAATCCTTATATATTTCTATTCTATACAGTATTATGGCATCACTTCAAAGTGATTAAAGGAAAACAAAATGGGACACAAAATAAACCTCGAAAAAATAACCATAAAGGAATTGTTCAATCTGGGAAATTCCCATTGGACAACCTTGAAGGAGGCTTGCATAGATGGGGCTCCAAACGACAAGATCGTAGTGTCATACAAAGTATGCGGGGGAAATCCGGCCTACAAAATCCCAAAAACCTGCCAGGTGATAGTGGAAAGAAAGAATCATCTTCCTTGGAATAACATGGTTCACTTCATTGTTGATGACAGTGGACAGGTTTGGCACAGTGACTACGGTATAACTCAGAGAGATAAAACTGGAAGGGTTGTAAAAAAAGAAAGAGAGCAGGTATTCAATGCTGATTATCAAAGCAAGCCTGCCCTTTTGGATGAAATAAAGGAAAAGCTGTACGGGCTTTTGAGAAAAGACTATCGCCCGATAAAGCATGCTCTGCAATTCATTGCATACTCAGGAGGGGCAGCATAGGGAAGTATATATTCCCTATGAAGAGGGAATATAATTTCCAGACACATGTATATTACAGGAGAATAAAATGACAAACAAAAAACAAATCAAAAAGTCAATAGACCGTGCAGTGGAGCAGATAGCCATAATTACATACAACTGCATAGGTAATCCGCAGCAGTATGAGAACGGATGGACGAACTATCCTGGAAAGAAAGTGCTCCTTATGCAGAATGGCCATCGATCTGAAAGAGCCGTGGCAGGTAGCGAAAATTCTGCAATGGCAGAGAGAATCAGAAAAAGCACGCTAAGCTATCTTTTGGAAGGAATAAAGCCAATTCTGCCGCAGCTTAATCATGTCTACCTATACGTAGGAGCCCATGGAGCTGAAGGGGCCATAGAAATGACAAAGGATATTCCCGCAGAAAAGATAACCTATGTCATGTGTAAATGCAATTCCTACGAAAAGAAGGCATTGATCCGCGAGATTGGAAACAAAAATGCTGAGATAATGAGCTGCGAATGCGGCGGAAATTACACTCTTGAGAAAATCCTAAAGGACATCAAGAAGGAGAGCAAAAAATGAAAGACTGTAAAGAATGTGAAGGGTTGAATGAATTCAAGAAATATAGGAATAACTTTTTTAAAATATCCAATAAATTTTCTGAAAAAAAGATATACGTTGTCTCAATATCGACGCCCTATCTTACAGATACTCTGAAGACCCTTGAGGAAGCCTATACTCTATTTCCTGAAGAAATGCCCAAGGGAATGAAACCTCTTGAAGCAGCTAAAATTCAGCAGAAGAAATATGGATTTGATCCTAAAAACCTCCATGGTCAAGACAGAGTAAATACCAAGAAAGGAAATGTGGTAATGCTTAGTACTCTTGAGAAGACCGTTCTTCCCTGCAAGGTATTCGCAGATCTTGATATTTCGGGATGCAATGAACCTTCTGAACATAATGTTCAAGAATTAAAGGGATCTGGCCTTCTAGTTGCGAGATACAGCATATTCTACGGAGGAAATAGTAAATATACTGGAAGTTCTCCCCAAGATTCAGGATATTCTCTAGACATTCCTAAAAATCCGAAAACTGTAAAGGCCTTGCTTCAAAATGATTCTTTTTTGGAAGCCATAATGTCAAGAGACGGATCAATGATTCTAAGATCTCTTGGAAAATTGAACAAAAAGCTTGAGCAGCCAATTCTCGTAACTCCCTATCTAGAGGAAGCTTTGGAGGTTGAAAAATGAAAAACAAAACTAAAGCAAATAAAATTTATGGCCTTGCACTAGCTGCAGCCATTTTTCTAGGGGGGTGTGCTGGAATTCAACAGAAGACACAAAAGACACAGCAGAAGCAAATAGCCTATGCTCCAGCAGACTCAGAAATTTCAACATTAATACAGGAGGATCCAGAATTGAGGGCATTTCAAAACTCCTTCAATGAAGGAACTGATTCTGAGAATAGCGGCCTTACAAAAGAGCAGCCATACGACGGGGGAAAATAAAATGAAAATAGAACAAAACAAAAAACAGACCAATAATCTTGAAGGAATACTCGTAAACATGACTGGAGAGCCCACATTACAAAGTAAATTCATAGTCTGCACCACTGAAAAGCCGAATCAGCTTGAATTTTACTGTGCGAACAAGAATATCTACGAATTCCACAAGAAAATCGCAGATGCCAATAGGGTTCCAAGGAGCAGAGTGGTTGGAGGGGGCTACTTCATTTTGGAAGACAATATCCTGACAGTCAACAAAGACTCCAGAGACTTCGGTCCAGTCCCTAAGGAAATAGCAGAGAATTTTGCCAACACCCTGGTAAACTATCTTGCAAAAAAGTATGGACAGAATGTCGAGAAGGTAAATGTGAATGTCGAATCTAATTTTCATAAACCTAAACAAAGAGAATATTGGGCAAAAAAAGGATTCCAAGTTTTGAATCCTTCTCAAACAGCCAATGAAATCATGATGCTCTACCTGCCCGTAGATATAGACACCCAGGGATTGAATCTGGTAATGCAGAAAGACAAAAAGAAGTTTTCTGACTATCTGAGCCAGTTGCCCAAATACGAAAACCTTGTGGAAAAAGCGCAAGGATTGGTTAAAGAATTATTTTCAGATAAGAAAGACGAAGCTGAGGCTCTGTCAATACTGGAAAAGATGAATAAAACAGTAAGCCGTCTTAATGAAAAAGATGAAGTCAAACTGACTTCGGAAGAGCTTGATAATTTCCACAGTGAATACTGCAAATTATCAAATGTTTTGAACAAGGCGAAGGAGAAAAAATGACAAACGATAAAAAATACCTAAACGAACTGAAGGACCTGGTTAAGACTGCCAAAGAAATGTATAGTTCTGGGAAATATAAGAATCCTGAATATGGGGAGCTGTGCATGACCGTTGTCAGATTAATAGAGGGTTCGGAATTTGGAAAGAAAAAGGCAGAGTCCACACTTGAATTAAAAGTCAATGATCCTTTTGCTGAAATGGTGGATGGTTCATTCGATGGAACAACAATACAACTGCTGAACATGTCCAATGATCTTCTTGGCAGATTCGGGGAAGTTTCCATGAACCCCTATTGCAATGGCATTCATACAAAATCCGCAAGGGTGACATTTGAGCCCAAGGAGGAGAAAAAATAGACAGGCATCTGAGGCCGACATAGGCATGTATATACATCTTATGAAAAGGGAATATAATCACCGAAGGCATACAATACTATAGGAAAAGCAACATGATAAAAAATCAAAGATTTTTTGCATGCCAGAAATTCTGGCAGGAGAATTTCTAAGCATGGAAGAACTAGAAACAAAAACAAGGCAGGTATGGGAAGAGAGCAAGAAGCAGATTGAAGAGTTTGAGAAAGAAAAGGCAACCCTTGATAAAAAATATGAGGGGGACGTAAAAGCTCTTGGAGAACTTGTTGAAAATTCCAAAAAGGCCTACATGGAAAAAATAAACTCAGAACTTGATTCTGTGAAGGAGAAACTTCTTTCCAAACATGACAAGGAATGCATATCCGGGCTTGAGGGAAGATTGACTGGAATAGTCACTACCATGGATGCAGAATTGATGTTATCAAAAGACAAGAATGAGACTTCTAAGACCTATCTTAAGGCAGTAAATGGAGCATTTGAGGCCAAGTCATTTGCACTTTCTTCATGTTTTGACAAATGGTTTAAAGACTATGCCTCCATCAATGAAGGCGATACTGTTAATTGGGAGAAAGTTGAAAAAAAGAAGGAAATTCTAGAAGGATATAAATCAAAAGCAATAAGAAAAGAAAGAAAGAGAAATGCTGCACTGGACGAATCAATAAAAGAAACAGAAATCAAGCTCAGGACAGAGATAGCAGAAGCTTATCAAAAATCAAAAGGATTTTCAGATAGGACAAAATATCCTTTATCATTCCCAATTTTAATAAATGAAGTTTCCAACGGCTCAGAAAATAAAATCGATGTTATCTTCCCACTAAATTCTTGCTCTATGGAAAATGGATCCATGCAAAAAATCTTAAATCAATCTCTGGAGGGTTTTGAGGCAACTCAATTGGAAAATGCTCTTATGAAATATTCCATAAAAGCCACATTCAATGGGGAAACCGTTGCAAGGTTAAAGAGCAACCTTGAAGAATCAATTAGAAAATCGGATATTCATCTCGAACCAAGAATATATCTTGCCTATGCTGAAATGAATGCTGAAACTCCTGAGGAAGTTTTGCAATCTGTCAATATTCCACAGGAATCATATGATTCTCCTTTAATTACATCTCAAGAGAAGATTGAGTCGGGGCCAATTGTAAAGAAAGAGCCAATTGGGAAGAAAGAGTACAGTGTCAAAGAAACTGCAAAACTTTTGGGTACACACTATTCTACTATATGGAGAAGGGTCCATGAATCCAATGATGAAAATTTTAAGAAACTCCTGATATGGAAAGATGGGGCCCCGCTCATATCTGAAGAAGCAGTCAATTATCTTAAGGGTTGTGTAAAGACCATAAAACAGAAATCAAATGATCAAAATACAACTCCTGAAGACAAACCCTCTGAAGAAGTCAAGAGAAAGAGATATACTATGAAGGAAGCAGGAGCCCTTCTTGGAATGGACAAGGTGGCTCTGTGTACATTCATCCACTCCAAGAATGTAGATCAGTCTTTGGGGGACATGATAATTACAGAGCCAATGGGAAAAAGAAAACGCGTCTATCTTCCCCAGGAGGGTCTAGACTACTTAGCCAAATTAAGGGGAATAACTTTTTCCAGATCTGACGCTGAGAATCTTCAGGAGAACAACTTATTTAGTAATCTGTCCAAAAAGGAGATTGTCTCTTTGGGTGTTGAGTATCTCAAGGCACATTACCATAAGCATGGAACTGTTCCAACAGCAAGATCATGGAGTAGCAAGAACATAGGGGATTCATGGAAGAACTACTGGAAGACCTTCAATGGATTCTTCAAAAGCATGATGAGAAGCCAGAAAGGAAAAGAAGTAAGAAGGAGCTTGGAAGAGGAGCTTGCATTTGGAGGACTTAGCGGAGTGGACATAGCAAAGAGATTGAAAATGGAAATCTACACAGTGGGAAGGGATTTGAAGGAGCTCGGAATAATCACTTCTTCAGAAATAAAGAGAAGCTACAATACTGTTGAAAGCATAAAAAACAAGAAAATGAATGACTTCAAAGATTATCCAAAGGATGAAATGAGGGAAAAGATGCTTGGAGAAGCAATAGATAGTCTGCCACGGCCAGAAAAATTGAATTATCTGGGTCTAGAGGGACCACATTTTGGAAGCTACATTTTCCTATCCCAATTACTCAAGATAGATCCAAAGAAGAGCCTAATAGCTGAAAAAGATTCAAGAGCATATAATGCCATGAAAAGTATTATCACCTCAAATCAGAAAATAAAGGGCGGAGAAATTTTCAACGGGCTTAATCTTTATTCCGGACAAATCGATAATGCGCTCAATTGTACTGCCTACAAAAATCTTAAATTTGATTTCATAAATCTTGATTACAATGGCTATCTCAGCAAAAACAATTTAGAAACTGTAAGATCATTATTCAAAAACAACCAGATTGCAAATGATGCAGTTCTTTTTGTTACTCTTGATGAATCTCCAAGAGCCCAGGGAATTGTTAGAAATGGCGGAATGTCTCTTGCGGAAGAAAATTCCAATGGATTCCTAGAACAGTACGGTACAGAAGATCAAGGAGAGATATTAACAAAGATAGTAAGCAATCTTGCCGATGAAAACAAATATTCAATACAAACAAAATTGAACAAGCCATATGTTAGCAGAGAAACGCCCATGAGACTCATGAGCTTTAAGCTTGGGAGGAAAGAATGAACTATAAAAAATTATACCAATATGTCAAAAGCCTTAGATCAGAATTTAACAGCTATGTAAGTTCCAATCGGGCTATGGAAGAGAGCATTGAAGGGAAGTTGAATAAACTTGAAAAGCTCATAGGGGTGGATCCAAATCCACAGCCATATGTTCCAAAGGCGGGAAATGGAAAAGACTACGCACATAAGCACAATGGTTATACTCATGAAGATATTTTTCATTTGCTTAAGCAAGGATATCTTCCAAAGGCAATCAAAAAGCTTATTCCAAAGGCAAAGCTGCAGGAGATCTCAGCCATAAAGGCCCACATCACTATGGGGACCTACAATAACAAGCGAGAACTTAGTGATAAAGAGAAAGAAAAAATTAGAAATGATCTCTCCAAAGGCAAAACCACTGAAGATATTGCAAGGAAATATGATGTTGCAAGAATACAAATCATGGGGATAAAGGCCGGCATGAATAGGGGAAAAAATGTTCAATAATATCGAAACAGTTCAGGACGAAGAAGGAAAGACCTACATAAGCAGCATTGAGTTTGATGTTGATGAACCCCTAGAAAGCTTCTACGGCAGAATAAAAGGCTATGAGGGAAAAAGCTTCAAGAAACTGGTGGAAAGCGGAAAAATAGACTATAATCCTCATGCCTGCGGAGCTTGCTGTGGCGGAGGACTTCCTTGGATAAGATTCAACCGGCCAATAAGCCTGAATAGATTCATACTTATGTTTGGATCTGTCAAAAAGAAAGACTTGGAAGAGCTTGTGAACTTTGATCTAGGCCAAATTTCCGATGAAAACAAGAAAAAATATGTCTACTGATTCTCATTGATCTTCTATACCTCTAAATATCTACCCATTATCTCTTAAATTAATCATTCTTTTGTTTTCCCATGTTCCATGAGTTAATTATTTAAGCATTTCTCTCCCTTATTTATCATACAAAAGTTTGTTCAAGGCAGATCCAAAAAAGACAGGAATACCTCTTGTTGAGAAGATTCCTGCGAAGGAGGTTTATTTCTCTCATTCAATGCTTTCAGATTTAAGCAAAAATAAAGCCACAACAAGAACCCACCCCTTATCAATCCTATCAGAGGACAGTCTGAAATCAAAAAATCTTTTTATAAATTATCTCAACCCCTCGCCATTTGGCTATGTTAACAATGAGTTGATTGAATTGAAAAATGGATTCAAAATAAAAAATGAGGATATTGAATTGGTTTTAAGAATCAAGAAAAAACCTTTCATGCATAATGGGAATGGAATTTTCAATATCAAAGGCAAAAAAGTATATTGATTTTGCAAAGAAAGAGGCAAAATATTACTTTAAGAGTTAATCCTCAAATCCTGATTCATGTTCTATTGAAAGATCCTTCTCCTTTTCAAGATAGGCATCAAGAACAGTTTTTCTCTTAATTATTTTCGGAGGTTTTTCAGTAATTAGAGATCTTCTTGTTTTCACAATTTTTTCTTTTTGAAATTTTACGGGATTTTCTTTTTTGATAGTGATTTTTTCTTCAATAATTTTTGGAACATTCCCAATTTTTATCCCATATTGTTCAATCAATGCATTCAGTCTTGCAGGCCCCATGCGATATTCCTTTGATATCTCTCTCTTGGTGATATGCTCAACACTTAATTTATATTCCAACTCTTTCTTTGTTGGAAGTTTTGGAAGTCCCAGTGCATTTCTTCCATGTTTCCTAATAGCGATGTCATATTTTCTAAGCCATCGGCATACAGTATTTTCAGAAGTGCCATATTTTTCTCCAATTTTACAGGTAGAATTATTTCGAATGATATACTCATCATAAAGTTCTTTCTTCGTAGGAATCTTTGTTCCTTTGAACATTGATTCCTGGAGGGTTCTTCTCTCAACACCCTTTTCATTAAGAATTCTTTCAATATCACCTCTTCTGGCTCCTGCAAGCTTCGCTATCCTTTCAGGAGACATTTTATTTTTGTAAAGAGAAATGATTTCCTTCCTGTATGCTGGAAAATTCAAATCATCATAGTTATTTTCAGGTTTCATTAGAAATTCGAATATTAGGGGGATTTTTAAATATGTGTTTTATTCAATTATCATGGTTATTAGGAAACCAACAAGAACGATTTCAGGAGTCAGTCCAATAGCAGTCATGCTTCCCCCAAGGGCATGCAGAAAGGGAGCATGTTTGTATTGTCCTTCTTTGAATGCCCCACAATCATACACTCCTGAAAGTCCTGCAGTTCTCCGAGCTTCTAAGTTAAATTATGATGCATTTGAACAAGTAAAAGCGAGGATTAATGCATTCAAAATCATGGGTCATCCCACAGACAAAGTGGAATTGATAATTATGGGCGGAACATTTCTGGATTATCCAGTGGATTTTCAATATAAATTTGTCAAAGATTGCTATGATGCTTTGAATGGCAAAAAGTCAAAAGATTTGGCTCATGCCAAAAAGATAAATGAGAAAGCAAAGAACCGATGCGTTGCCCTATGCATTGAAACCCGCCCAGACGTATGCGGTGATGAGGAGATAAAAAGAATTTTGGAATTTGGAGCCACAAGGGTAGAACTCGGAGTTCAAGTTCTTGATGATAAAATCTATGGCCTCATAAAAAGAAGACATAGTGTTCAAGATGTAGTTGACGCAACAAAAAAACTGAAAAATAATGGCTTTAAGGTAGGCTTTCATCTCATGCCCGGTCTGCCAGGATCCTCATTGAAGAAAGATCTAAAACTTTTTCAAAAAGTTTTCTCAGATGAGGACTTCCGTCCCGATCAAATAAAGATCTATCCCACCCAGGTTTTGAAGGGAGCGAAGCTTGAGAAAATATATTATCGGGGAGGCTATGAGCCTTACAAAGAGGAGGAATTGATACAACTTCTTCTGAATCTGAAGCTTATGGTTCCAAAATATTGCAGGATAATGAGGATAATGAGGGAAATCCCCCCAGCATTTCTTGTTGCCGGAACAAAGAGGATTGATTTAAGAAAAGTGCTCTTGGAAGAATTGGAAAGAAGAAAAAAGAAATGTAATTGCATAAGGTGCCGAGAGATCGGATTTGTCAGAAGAGATTCTAGGAAGGATATTGATAACCGCATTAAACTTAAAAGAATAGACTACAAGGCATCCGGAAGCAAAGAGATATTTTTAGAATTCGTAAATAAGAATGATGTTTTGTTTGGATTATGCAGGCTGAGGATTGTTGGTAGCGGAAAAAGCAAATTCATGTTTGTAAGAGAGCTCCATGTCTACGGGAAAGAGCTGAAGTTGAGCGAGAAAGGAAAGGAAAAACATTCTCAACATATTGGTCTTGGGAAAAAACTTATGAAAGAAGCTGAGAAAATAGCAAAGAAAGAAAAATGCTCTGAAATAAAAGTTATTTCTGGAATCGGGGTTAGAGAATATTATTCTTCTAAACTAGGTTATAAATTAGTTGAGCCATACATGGTCAAGAAGATTTGAGTTGCATTTTCTTTCCCCACCCACCATTGACATATTAGTATTGGCTTTCCATGGTTTGTAGGATTTGCCATAAGCATCTTTTATTTCTTCAGAAGAATTTGAAGGAGATATTTTTCCTTCAACGTAGCATCTGTTGAACAATGCCATTATCCTATCCTCTGGAACTCTTACTCCGCTTTTGTAATGCTCCTTTATCTCATGCACCATCTTAAGGAATAATCTCTTCCTTTTATTAGATATGCTGTATTCGCTGACTCCTGCAGCATGCGCCATCGCTTTTATAGAATAGTCCTTCATACACATTGCCGCAGCATGTATTTTATCAAAATCATTCATGCCATCAAAAACTTTACTCACGAGCCCATCGTCGAATTGATATTTGACGTTCAATATCTTTCCCATATCTTTATTATTTAAAATAGACTTATAAAACTAACTGTTATGAAGCATTTTCATTTGTGCTGAAAAATCTCCAGGATTTTTGGCATAGCAGAAAATTTCTTATTTTCTATTTGTGCGCAAACCAGAATTCATTTCCCTTTTGTTTCTTGCAGAATCCGAATCTTTCAAATTGTACAATTGATCCCTCGGGAAGTTTTGAAGCTCCGGCTTCAACATATCCTTCATTCCATGTTCCATCCGGCATGAAGACCTTTCCCTTCTGCGTTTCCTTTGAGGCAGGAAGCCAATGGAACATTGGAGCACAAAGTTGATTATTGTGCTCTTCTGAAACAAAAACAAATTTTCCTTTCTTCTTTTCGAAATTGAAAAGATTCATGAGTCTGTAGGTTTTACCTTCAACAATTTTCCTATGGTCTTCTTCAGATATGTAAAAGCTAGTGCCGGCATTTATTTCTCTTTTTCCTTTTTCTGGATGTTGGGCATGAAGCGGCAAGAAAACCTTTTTCTTTGGAGCCCATATGACACTTATCTTCTTTGGCTTTGAAACAAAGAAATACCTGTTTGAATTTTCAATGAGCTTTCTATTTTCGGCATAAAGCATGTCAAGAGGGATTGACAAATGCTCTTTCTCAGACATTCCAAATTGCACTATAAGATTCCTTATTGCCTGTGGAAGTATTCCTCTTTTATCAAAACTTTGAAGGCTCCATGTTCTTGGATCGCTCCAGTCAAGATACAGTCCGTTTCTTATTTCATCCTGGGATTTGCTCTTGCTGAATGAAACTCCTTCAAAGGATATTCTTGGGGTGTAGACTGTTGTTAGGGGCGGCCAATCAAGTATTTTCCATATGAACTCTTCCATCTCAGTCTCCATCCTTAGTTGGTTTCCCCGGATTATATGGGTTATTCCAAGCAAGTGATCATCAACAGCCCATGAAAATTCAAGCATAGGCCACACCTTCAACCCCTTTATTCGGGGGTGTTCTCTGTCAGAAATTCTGAATAATACTCTATCCCTAAATGCCGGATTTGGATGCTTCATATCTGTCTTCAATCTCAGTATTGCCATTCCCTGTTTAGCCTCGGCTGAAAACATCCATTTCCAATCCTTTATGTTTGTCGGATAATCTTTACTCCTGCATGTACATGCCAATCCCTTTTCTCTATTGTCTCTCAATTTTTCAACATTGCAGAAACATACATATGCTGCTTCTTTGTTAATGAGCATCTCAGCATATTTGTAATAAATATTCAATCTGTCGGATTTGTATATGACTGTTGGATCATATTTGACTCCAAGCCACTTCATGCTGTCCTCTATCATTTTATATGCTGCTGGAACTATCTGTTTTTCCTCACTGCCTATTGTATCATCTATGACAAGAATGTGCTTTCCATTGTATCTCTTGGCATATTCTTCATTTATTATGATTGGGATGGCATTTCCTATATGCAATGCTCCCGAAGGGAATGGTGCCGACCTTACAACAACCTTTCCTTGAACAGCATTTGGAAGTTCCGGCAGTTCTTGCCTTGTTTCATGTTTGAAAACTTTAACAATATCTTTCTGTTTTTCAAATTCAATTTTTTGATCATTAAAATTCATAGAATTTACTTTAGAAACCGCATTTTGGATTTTGGGCATAACATCTTTTATCTTCTCTTTCTTCAATCCTTCTTGGAACAATTTTCCAAGAATAGCATTGGGCATGCATTTTCCTTCGTGTTCAACAGCATTTTCAAGAGCATAGGCGAACATCTTTTCTTCAAAGGTGGCATTTCTTTGCGTTTCCTTTTCTACTGCCATATCCTTCTTAACTTCAGGTTTTTTCTCAATTTTTAATGGCTTTGTGGCAATTTCCTTGACCTTTTTGATAGCGACTGCTTCTATTATTGTCTCCTGCCTTTCCTTTACCGCTGATTTTGGCTTTTTCTTTGCAGGCTTCTTTAGAGTTTTCTTACGTGGTTTTTTAATGCTTGCTGATTTCTTCCTGGTTTTCTTGACTTTTTCTTTCCCAGGTTCGGCAGGGATTTCGAAAGGAATGTGGGTATTCATGGCGAGATCCTCTTCCTTAGCCTCTTCTATTTCAATCTTCTTTTTCATGCTAGAAAAAACCCCCTCCTCTGCCGTTTTTTCGGCATGTTAGAAATATTTTATTTCTTAACATAGAATAATGTTACACCCCTATATCAAATCCATAGAATTCAGGCTTTAAAAGTTTTCTTCTGCTCTTGTTTACCATCGAAAAACACAATAAAAAGAAGGATTATTCCACCAATTAGGTTGCTTAAATCTGCAAGGTTGAATGATGATGAGTTAAATATCCTGAATAGATCGATGACTCCTCCTAAGAAAACACGATTTATGAGGTTTCCAATGGTTCCAGCCCCTATGAACACAAATGCCAGCTTTATTCTTGCATTTGATTTCTCGTAAAGATAAGCCATAACCACCAAAACCATTGCAGCAACAACGATAAACAATGAGGTCATTCCATCAAATATTCCAAAAGATGCCCCTGTATTGAACGCCCTGCTCACACAGAATTTCCAAAGGCACCCCTCGCTAAGGGTATATTTTGTTGCAAGATCCAAAATTACTATTCCTAGAAACAACAGAAGATGCACTGCACTTTCTCTTTTCATTTTTTATTCAATCCCTTGGCTATTTCCTTTCCGAATTCTGACGCTGCTCCCGGCCCATCTGCCGTGATTATGTTCCTATCAACAACAACATTTCCGCCAACGAAGATTGCTCCTGATCTTTCTAGTTTTCTTATTTGGATTCTCCTTCCATTGTCCCAGGCAGTTATCTTTTTACCATTGAGTATTCCTGAAGAAGCGAGTATGAGCGGAGCAATGCAAATGGCGGCAGTTATCTTCCCCCCCTCAAAAAATGATTTTACAATCCCCAGGGCCCCATCATCTTCGATATACTCCTGTGCTCCCTCTCCGCCTATGAATGCAACCGCGTCAAAATCTTTGATTTTTATGTCCTTAAATGATAATTCGGCTTCCACCTCATTTCCCAAAACCCCTCTTTTCATCCCCCTTGTTTTAGAGGCGACGGCAACAGATATTCCGGAAGACTCAAGGGCTTTTCGAGTGTTAGAATACTCCATATCTTGAAAATCCCTTTCTGCTATGATAATTAGTGCTCTTTTCATTATACTCTGAAGATAATTTTATTAAAAAACCTTTGCAACGTCAACATAATAGATAACCTTTTTATATGTCTTTTCCCTCTATAAATTGTAAAAAACGCTAAGAAATCGAAGATGCTTAGAAGCAAAGTGCTTCAAAACCAAGAATGTTTTGGGCACACCAGAAATTGTGAAACAATTTCTCAGTGCTTCTGGGCATGCCGAAAATGAAAACATTTTCAAGCATTTCTAAGCAAGAGGGAGAAAAAATATGGGAGAAATAGATGATTTAATTCCTAAGATAAATCCTAGATATAGCGAGGGAGGGAAGAAAGGCCCAATATGGGAAAACAAGATTTATTTTGATACAAACATGAACACTCTTGAGAATTTTTATTATTGGATAATCGATTTCATGAATGGATACTATTCTGGACCGGAAAACGTTGAAAAAATAGCAGACACATTTGTTACATCCCCGGGATCTTCATATTTCGGGAACCTCAGCATGACTGCCCAGAAGATGCAGGAAGAGGGAATGAAAATTTTAGGAACTGTGAACAATGTCATAAAAAGCCTGATAAATATTATCTATGATCTGAGAAATTTTGACATAAGATTAAAAGTTTATGACAAACTGAAAGATCCTAAAACTAAAAAGGAAGGAATGTTGGCTCTGAAAGAACTTTGGCTTATGTCGGTAGATATGCAAAGGCAGTCGGGAAGCATAAATTACATGGCTCAAAATTATGGATTCACAACTTTAAGGCCCGCATTTTTTGCCGCAGAATCTGTAGAAGAAGCAGAGAAAATGGATCTTACTGAAATCGTAAGAAGAACATTGATTTCAAGGCTTGGAGAATTTTTCACTTGGATAGAATTCAGCGAGATCGAATTGAGAAAGCGATATGAAATTGAAAAAAGCCAGCTGAGAAGCCAGATAGACACTGTAAAATTATATTCAAGCTGGGTAAAACCGTATCTTCAGGCAGCAGAACAGCTTAGGATGAAGGGTTCCAAAGAAGCATCAATAGTATCAATATTCACTTCCATGATCTTAGAACTTAATCTTTTTGCAAAGAAGAAGGCAGACACCAAGGGAGCAGTATTTGCCGGAGATCTGCCTCAAGGGTTCATTAAAAAACTTGATGATATTAGGGATTTTTATGAGGTCCTCACGGTTGATTTCAAGTTTAGAACATATCCTACTGCCCAACATCCGCATGCAGGAAGAATTGAAATCGGATTCAAGGCCTACGTTCTCAATGAAGATGAACTGCTTCTTCTAGAAAAGATAAGGGAAGACGGCGCCATTGAAAGCACCTTGAATGTTGCCGGACATCTTACAGACAAAAGCCTTGAACAGATACAGAAGGACATAGATTATTTCCTAGAACCAAAGGAAGAGAAGAAAGAAGAGGAAGAGTATTTTCTCAAGGAATTATGGACAGATATTAAAAAGTCGATAGTGGGCCAGTCAAGGCTAGAAAAAGAAAAAGAGGAGAAAGAAAAATCTGCCAAGGAAAAGAAGGAAAAATCAGAGAAAAAACTCAAACTTAAAGAAGAAGGGATTTCAGAGGATAATTATGAAGAAGATGTTGTAAGGCAGCTTGTTGAGAATGAAAGCGCAAAATCCTGCTTCACATTATTTGATACATTCAAAAAAACTCAGGGCCTTTCAAGCTTCCCAAGCCCTTTTGATGATCCTGATTTTGTGAAAAGGATAAGGGCAAGAATTGCAGAAGTAAAAGCCTCCAATGTTAAATGATTCTGAAAATACCATAAATTATTGTCACTATAGAATAACAAAAAGACAATCTTTATATAGTTTAATTATCCCTAGATAACCATATTACTTTGACTATGGAAAGCCACAATTACAAAACATTTGAAGAAGTTACACTCTTGAGAAAGATCTCTGAAATGAATACTCTGAGGAATAGGATAGTCAGATATCAAAAAAAGCTTGTTTTTGAAGGACTAAAGAAGAATGATCCTAAAGAGGATTTTGACATAAACTCTCTTGATTCTAAATTAATCGGTTCTGAAGAATACTCCGATGTTACTTCAATTGTAGAACTTGCAAAAGATGACTATCCATCATTATACAGAAGATTCCATCAATCAATTTTCAAGTTCAAAAAAGGGTATGGATTAATTGACAAATTAGAATAAATTTTATCATTTACGTTTTCTATATGAACTTTCACCAGTAGCCAAAGCAAACATTATCTCTTTTGCAGTATTGCGGTTACAATCAGGATGTTCTGGGATGACGGTTAATACATCCCCTTTCTGGTCTAAAACTCTGGTTCCCTCCTTGGCTCCCTCCATTAAATCATAACCGCACTTATTGGAGAGCCATATCAGATCCTTTCTTTTTGTATATATCCTCTTTTCATTGAGGGCTCTTGAAGCCTCGTTATCCAAGAACTTTCTCCTTAATTTTTCTGTGTGGGTGCTCCTTGGAGGTTTATAATCTCCATCATGAATTTTTTTATAAAGATCTTCAATTCCCTTCAATGGCCTATCCCCATACCCTTCCTTCGCACCCTTCTCCCCCAGGTTTTTGTAGTATTTCTGTTCAATCTTTTCATATTCCCTCTTTGCCGTCCCATATGTTACTTTGAAACCCTTTTCTTTTTGAAGCCATCTTCTGAATGATTTTATGGCCGGATCATAATAATCTTCCGATTTTCCCTTCTCATAGGTTCGGTCTTCCAATGAGGACCCAATAAAGATTATCATTGAAATGGCGATTAAACATATTCCTAAAATAAAATTAACAGAATAAGGGGTATCTCCGATTCCAATAATCCCTCCGGTGAGAACCAATTGTGAATTTGCTGTGAAAAAAATACCTACTAGTAAGAATGCTAGCCCAAGCACCCTCTTTTTGTAATTCATAAATCTCCAAAGTCAGAGATATTTATAAAATTATGCAACAGACTGTCGTCATCATGTGAAAAAAAGAAAAAAATTTTAGAAAAAGCAGGACGGCAAATTTGACGCAGGTTATGATGGGAAACCAATGGTTTCCAGTGCATCATTTGTAGATTTCAGTTTTGGATTAATCTCTGATCGCCTTTGAACTCGCAGGATTCTCCCCTGGCGAAATCTACAACCTTCGACTTCTCAGCAAACATCTTCAACATCTCGTCAGTTATCTCGCCTATGCTTCTCTGCTTAGGCTTTGCTCCAACGTTGAAGTTCTGGCTGAGGCATCGGTCAATGATCTGCTGTACAGCTGGGTCATTCTTCCTCTCTTTTGTTTCCATTTTACTTCTCTACCTCTTTTTCTAAATTTTTTACATGCTTGAAAAACTACGTTTTTCAGCACTGATTGAAAAAAATAATATGTTTTTATTTATAAAACTTTTGCTGAATTGATTTTTTATTGTAGTCTTAGCAAAATTAATATACTATGTATGGTATTCCATTAATATGATAAATCAAAGATTTTTGTCACACGAAGGAATGAAATTCCAGGCGTGCTTGAAGCGAAGCTTCAAAGCATGCCAGAAACCGGAGGTTTCTCAGCATGGGGAATATTGAAGATGATTTGAAGCAAGCATGGGAAGCACTTAAAGAAAAAAAGAAAACCCCGTCGGTAGAAGAGAAAAAAACCGAAGAGAAAATTGAGGATTCCGAGGATAAAAAAGAAATGGGAGAAGTGGAAACTGAGAAAAAAGAAGAATCTTTGGAAGAAAATGTGCAAGAAACAGTTTCACATTTTTCAAGAAACACCCAAAACGCCCAATCTGAGAATTTCTTTGCAAATAAGCCTTCAGAAACCGGGGATTTCCAATCTGCAGAAAGAAAAGAAAAGAATGAGCGAGGGGAAAGGGCAATCCCATCCTACATATCCCCCCCTAAGCCCCAGGAAGAGAAAAGCTATTCTCCAAGCACACCCAGCACAGATACCCTGAAGATTGAAAGGAATCCATTCCAAGGGCACAGGGATTTTGAGAGGAATCTGAGGCCAGTAAAGCCAATAATCACTGGGGAACCAATGCCTCCTAAAGATGAGGAGGTCTTGAAAGTCGGGCAATTTGAAAGACCATATGATTCACCACTTAGATCTGACACTTTAGAAAAGAAATACAAACTTCTTAAGTGATAATGCTCATTATATCTTGCTTTTGTAGAATTTCATAAGCAATGAATTTGAGACAACGGAAACAGAGGAGAATGCCATTGCCGTTCCAGCGATGATAGGATTCAATAGGAAGCCTATGGGATAAAGAACTCCTGCTGCTATGGGGATTCCTGCACCATTATAGAAAAAGGCCCAGAAAAGATTCTGTTTTATTTTTCTAAGGGTATAGGATGAGAGATCTATGGCAGTCACAACATCTCTCAAATCATTCTTCATGAGGATAATATCTCCGGTCTCTATGGCCACATCCGTTCCAGCTCCAACCGCTATTCCTACATCCGATTGAGCTAGAGCAGGAGCATCGTTTATTCCATCTCCAACCATTGCCACAACTTTCCCCTTTCTTTGAAGCTTTCTTACTTCTTTCTCTTTGTCCTCTGGCATAACATTGGCTAATATATTATGTATTCCCACCTGTTTTGCTATGGCCTTGGCAGTTCTTTCATTATCTCCAGTAATCATATAGGTTTCCTTCCCCATTTCATGGAGCTTTTCAATGGCCTCCTTGGAATTTTCCTTCAAAGTGTCTGCCGCTGCAATCAACCCAACAGCTCCATCTTACTGTTCCGGATTTGTCTGGAGTGAATTCAACAACATTTAGGCCCTCTTTCAATTTTACATCTAACCCATAGTCATTGACAATTATTTCATTGTTGCATCCAGTCAATTGCTTGACATTTATATTCCATTTTACTGGGACTCCTTTTTTCAGGGTGAAGATATTCGGACTCCATCCACTTGAAGTAACATCCATATTTATCTCTTGAACCCCATTAATTATGGTGGAAGACCCTGCAGCTATGCCTGCTGTCGAGCCAATCAAGCTGTCTTTTATTGAATCAAAGTTGAATGTTCCCGCCAATGCAAGTCCCCTATTCAAGGTTATGAGTCCAAGTATAAGTACTATTATTGCAGCTATCTTCAAAATCTTAGTTGTTGTTTTATGGCTTATTAAAGTTGTGAGGCTGCCAAATCCAAACATTACTGGCAAGGTTCCTAATCCGAATACTGCAAGGGCAAGTGCTCCCTGCATCGCGCTTCCTGTTCCGGCAGCATAAAGATACATTGCCTGAAGAGGGCCGCATGCAATAAACAAACCATTAAGCAATCCCGTGAGCATAGGTCCTTTAAACGGACCGGAGTGAGATTTTGTTGCAATGTTTGTCAAGAATTTTGGATTGAACTGGAATTTTCTGAAGAAGCCTATCCCCATCATGCTTAAAGCATAGAATACCATAAATATCCCTGCAAGTATTCCTATTGTTCCTCTGAGTTTTGTGCTGAAAGAGAATATTCCCCCAATCAATCCGAATAAGAATCCTATTACAGAATAGGAAAGAACCTTTGATCCCCCATAAACTAAATGTTGTTTTAAACTTTTATGTCCGCGCAAGGCATTTTTGGTAGTGTAAGAGACGACAAAGCCCCCACACATTGAGATGCAATGGAACCCCGTTAACAAACCAACTGCAAATATTAATAGAAGACTTGCATTCTGTCCAATTTGTGGAAGCGCAATTTCCGGAAGTAAAGAATTCGTACTCAGAGCATAATATATTGCAATTAATCCCAATATTGCTCCCCCTATCCAAAACATACTCCTAATATTTGACTCCTCATTCTTTTCAGCATGATCATGTTTGGATTCATCAATTATTTTAACATGATATCCTAGTTTGCCTATTTCATCAAATATCTCTTTCTCGGATATTTTATTATCTCTAAAGTCTATCTTCGCATTCTCATCGGAATAACTTACTGAGACCTTTTCAACCCGATCTTTCAGATTTTTTTCTATAAGTGAAGCGCATGAATTGCAATGCATGCCCCTGATTTTAAGATTTAGAGATTTTATTTCTTTTTTATGTTCCTGCGTAATAGTATGGCTTCCCTCAATTTTTTCTCTCTTTAGATTATATTCTTCCGCAGAGATATCTTCATTTAGGAATCTTTCCTTAAGTTCTTCCAATAATTCCTTTTTTGATTTTGAGGCATTTCCGGGATGTTTTGCTGAGGCATCTACAGACTTGTGGGCCATTTCCTCGGCCTCAATTCTCTCCTGCTCTTCTTTTTTCAAGAAGAATTTCAAAATTTTATTCATTTTTTATTTTACACTTTTTCTTCAAAAAGCATAAATTTTATTGGAATATACCCCTTTTAAGCCGATGTATGAAACTAGTTTCAAGCAGAAATATGGTCAAAAATAATAAAATTAAAATAAAAAATTTTGTTATAATCTTACTTCTTGTAAACGAAGTAGTAGACTATTGCGGTTATTATGCTGAAGAACAATGCAAGAACTGTCCACAAAACTTTCATTCCTGTTTTAAGTTTATTGTTCTTTGCAAATACGTCATATATCACCCAAACGGCGCACAATAGTCCGACAATGTAAATTAGATTTGTAAATAAAGCCATTTCAACCTCCTTCTTATAATAATCTTGGAAAACGGGGTTTTTAACATTTTCCCACCATGCCACATTTAAGAGAAGGAGTTATCTTTTCCTGCCTAATAGCTTTTTTATTTCCCTAATCTCTTCTATTATGCCCTTAACTTCTTTTTCAGCCTTTCTGTTAACAGCATAATCATAGTGGGCACGGATCCTGTCTTTCTGTGCTTCTCTGTTTTGTGACATTAGAATCATAGGTGCCTGTATGGAGGCCAAACAGGATAATGCAAGATTAAGTAAAATAAATGGGTATGGATCCCAGGACTTTCCGAATATAATCCAGGCCGTATTTACTGTCACCCACATAATGATAAATCCAAAGAATATTAAAATAAATGTCCAGCTTCCTGCCGAAGCGGTGATTCTATCTGCAGCCCTCTGGCCGAGAGTTCTTTTTTCCACAAGGACGGGATGTTTTTCTTTAATGTGGAGACCCGCCACTTCCTCTTTTATCATATATAATCATAGAATTCTTTTTTTATAAATTATTGGTTTTTAGAATTCATTTGCCATGTCGCATCTTTCGACCATCATTTTTTTCAATTAGGAAAACTTCATCACCTTTATGACATGGAGGAGTTTTAATTCCAACCATCATGCCTTTTTTTGCATTATTGATTGGCAGATGATTTATTTCCATTCTATCTATTTTTATTCTTTTCAAACTTCCCCTTCCACGAATGTATATTTCATCTCCCAATTTTATTTTCCCATTTTGTATTTTCAATGCAGCCACTCCCGCCCTTGGCCAGTATTTTTCAATTACCCCGAGTATTGCCTTTCTTTCAAGAGCCTCTCCATCTTCACTTTTTGAAAAATCATCAGAAGTTGGAAGTCCCAAATAGAATCCTGAGGAGAATCCGCGATTATACACTCTTTTAATATCTGCAATCAATTTTTCTACTTCATTTTTATTCAATTTCTTATCCAGCGCTTTTCTATATGCTGAAACAATGGCCTGCACATATTCAGGAGACCTGTTTCTCCCCTCAATTTTAAAAGATTTTATTCCTGCTTTTTTCAGCTTTTCAATGAATGGGAGAGTGCAAAGATCTTTTGCAGACATCACCCGGCTGTTTTCAAGCTTTAATTCATTGCCCTCATCATCTTTTATCATATAGGATCTCCTGCAGAATTGCAAACATTCTCCGCGGTTTGCACTTTTATTGCACATATGCTGGGAAATAAAGCATCTTCCCGATATTGAAACACACATTGCCCCGTGGATAAAACATTCCACATCAATTATTTTGCTTATCTTTTTTATTTGATCAAGATTTAATTCTCTTGCAAGAACAACCCTTTCTGCTCCCAACTTTTTGTAGAATTTTGCTGACTGAGAGTTTGCGATAGATGCCTGGGTTGAAACATGAAAGGGGATTTTGTATTTTTTACATAACTCAATGACAGAGTTGTCCCAACAGATTACTGCATCAATCTTTCCCTTAACTTTCTTTATGACATGTTCTAATCTTTTTAATTCAGAATCATAAATTATTGTGTTGAGTGTAAGGTATTTCCTCACATTTTTGCATATTTTGTTTATCTTTTCCAAATCCCCAAGGCTGAAATTCATGGCAGAATCCCTCATGTTAAATTCTTTTAATCCGAAATAAACTGCATCTGCTCCTGATTCAATTGCAGCAATCATGCTGGGAAAATCCCCTGCTGGAGCAAGAAGCTCAAATTTGGATTTCATTCTAATCATTTTAATATTACGACGTTTGTCATTCCCCTTCTTCTTCTCTCAATCAGTCCTTGGCCTTCAAGCCTATCTAGAATTCTTGTGACTTTGACTTTGTCGAATTGGGATTTTTCATTGAGTTCTGATTGGAATATGACCCCCTTTGCATCTAAAACAAGACCGAAAATTTTCTTTTCATCAGCAGTCATAGTCTTTGTGATTTTGCTATAGTCTTTTTTCTCTTCCTCTGCCTTCTTTTCAGTCTTGATCCTTATTTTTCTTATGATTTCCACCCTGTCTTCTCCAAAAAAGATCAAATAGAGCCCGATGATTATGATAAGAACAATCAAGCCAATTCCCACATTTGTTTGAAAAGAAATTTCCCCGTACATTGGACAAGCAGGGCCATGGGAACAAGATGCATCTACAATATTTGTTAGAGCATGATTGAATGACCATGTTATAAATGCTATGACTAGGGCAAGTCCGATCACAATCATCCCGACTATTTTGTTCTTCATTGTTTTTTCCTCCACAAAAGTATTCCTGAGAGTATTATAAATGCTATGCAAGCATATTGCGCAATAGTCAATCCAAGATATGTTGGATCAACTCTGAAAAAATCTATGAAGAATCTTCCGACTGAATATGACGCAAGGTATGTCATGAATAAACTTCCTTTTGGAAGTTTTTTATTCTTCATGTAAATCATTAAAGCAAATATTCCTAACAACAATATTATTTCATAAAGGATTATTGGATGAGTCAGTTGACCATTCATAAGTATTGCCCATGGCATCACGGTTTCTTTTCCTAAATGGTCTCCTATCAAATAACATCCAACTCTTCCTATTGCATGTCCCAGAGGAATGCCAATTGCAAAGACATCAAGATAGGTTAGCATATTCAATTTTTTGTAGTAAGCATAAATGGCCATAAAAATCAATCCCCCAATCAGCCCCCCAAATGAAACCATTCCACCATTCCATATGTTCAGATAATCCATAAAAGAAAGATTTGATGGGGCCTCAGTTAAAATCCACCCGATTCTTGCTCCCAGAACCCCCCCAATAAAAAGGAATAGGACCAAAGCATAGATTGAATCAAGATTCAGCTTTCTTCTTTTAGCTTCAAGAGTTATAACAAATAATCCTATAAGGAACCCTATGGCAACCATGAGGCCCCATGCCTGGACATGGAAAGAACCTATGCTAAATAATTCTCCAAATGTTTTGTAAGGAATCATTGATTATGATTTATGACTTTGATCATGCTTCGCATGGAATGCTTTTTGAGAAAGCACCGCCCTCTTGTGTTTGGCTTCAAGAGATTTTGGAATTTGTTTTTTGTGGCTTTTAAGATAATGATAGAGTGCTTCTCCAAGGCCTTCTTCGGCAAGAAGGGAGCAATGGTGTTTTATTTTAGGAAGTCCCCCAAGTCCTTTTATTACATCTGAATTTGTTATTTTCATTGCCTCAGAAAGGGTTTTTCCCTTCGCAAGAACAGTCATCATGCTTGTTGTGGCTATTGCTGCAGCGCATCCTAAAGTTTTGAATTTTATATCTTTGATGAATTCTTCGCCTGATTTTCTCTTTCCGATTTTTATGAAAATCATTATGATATCGCCACAATTGTGAAGAGTAAATGCCTCTGAAGTGAAAGAGTGAGAGTTTTCAACTTCTAAATTATGGACCTTTCCAATGTAATCTACTTTATTTATTCCGGTTATAGGGGTATAAAGATTATAATTAGTGAACCATGAATCTATTGATGGATAAGATTTTGGGATATAATCTATATTAAGAATTTTACATAATTTTACTAAGGATTCTCTTTGGCCCACATGTATTCTAAATGATCTTCTATGCTTGACTCCCCTTATTGTTTGTTCAGCCTCTTCATACATTGAAGGAACAATGCATTGCCTTAGCAGCAATGTCTTTATCTGTTGTATAAGGGTGGAAGAAATCGTAACATACCCTGCTCGGGGGCCGGCTCTTTTCAAGTTCACATAGCCATCACCTCTCCAAAGCCCTTTAATAAGTTCTTTTTGCTTTTCTGAAGGAAGAATCATCATAAACTCGGGGATTCTCTTATTCTCTGCGCCTTTTTCAAACAAATCCTTAAAGAATCTTGTCAAAGGAGCGCTGTGCAAGTACACTACCAAGGTCTTATGAGGTATATTCTCTCTGATTACTGCATCTAGGTTAAAAAGTTCTTTTGCTATGCTCTTAATGTCATTCGCATAATCTTTCTGGTCAATATGAAAAGAGAAGTTCAAACAGACATTTGTTATTCTTAATGAAGCATGGCCTTCTGATAAGTAATATCCTGCTAATCTGAGAAAATCCCCGTTAATAGGTATTTTCTTTGGAATAGATTTACTTCTAAAATCCCACTTTAATTTTGGAATATTCAAATCGATTGTTTCAATATCTTCGGCCTTTCTAACAATTGGATAAAGGACTATATCTCTTTTATTCAAATCTGCAGCATGATACCATGAGGGAACAATGGTTCTTCTCCATTTATTCCTTAAGAACTTTTGGCCTTTTGGAGTTTTAATCGCAAGGATCAAATGTTCAGGGGTCAATTTTATCTTTCCGAGGCTATTTTTTAGTTCTATGACTTTTCCATTATGTTCTCTTGAATGATTACTACTGACCTTATCAGGGTTTCCTTCATGATTTAAAACAGAATCCCCCACATCCAATTTTTCTATCTCTATCAAAGAATGGTTTGAATGTATCTTTTGTCCTGGAACGAGGCAGGTTATGTTCCCAACTTTCCCTATTCCATCTGCGTCTTTCATCTCACCCAAATTTTTGGGATGTGTGAAATGCTTCATTACTTCTTTGGTATAGTCTAATGCCATGTTATTTTATTACTTTGATTTTCTTTTTCTTTTTTATAGCCTTGTTCAATGCCTCAACAAGATCTTCTGCATCCATTCCATGGGCCTCTGCTCCCTGCGCCACCGTTTCCATCAGCGCCATGGGACATCCAAAGCAGGTCATGCCATGTTGCATGAAAACAGGCATTGTCTCAGGATAATGTGTGACAACTTCTGAAATTGTCATATCCCCTGATATGCTTTCTTTTGGCTGTATTATGCTTGGAAAGTGTGACTTTCCGGCATGATGGGAACGTTCGATGTTCCCAATCATTTTTGTTTTTTTGATTTGTGCCATATTATACTTAACAAATTCCTTCAATATTTAATTTGGGACTGAACATTCTCAATCTTTTTATTATCTTTGGAACTTTATTTATAACTTCTTTTACATCTTTGTCATTATTGTCTTTTCCAAGAGTCAATCTCAATGATCCGTGAGCATCTATTGGTTTTAATCCAAGTGAAACCAAAACATGGGAAGGCTCCAGCGATCTTGAAGAACATGCGGAGCCTGTTGAAGCTGCAATGCCTTCGGCATCAAGAGATAGAATCAATGATTCTCCTTCAACTGCTCTGAAGGACATGTTAATATTATTTGACAGCCTATTTTTCATAGAACCATTTAATCTGGAATCTTTTATTTTCAAAAGTTCTTTTATTATTTTGTCTCTCAACTTTTTCAATCTAGCATTTTCCTTTGCCATTTCCTTGTTTGCAATTTCTGCAGCTTTTGCAAATCCAACAATTCCCGGAATATTTTCCGTTCCAGATCTTATTCCAAATTCATGTCCGCCCCCATGCAAAAGGGAAATTATTTTAGTTCCTTTTTTAACATACATGAATCCAACACCCTTTGGACCATATATTTTATGGGATGATGCTGAAAGCAAAGAGATATTCATGGTTTTTACGTCTATTTTTTCCTTGCAGAATGTTTGAACAACATCAGTATGGAAATAAATCCCCTTATTAGAACAAATTTTTCCTATTTCTTCTATTGGCTGGATTGTTCCAATTTCATTGTTTGCATGCATTATGCTCACAAGGATAGTTTTATCATTGATTGATTTTTTTAATTCATTTAGATTGATAATTCCCTCAGAGTTTACATTCAAATAAGTGATTTTGAATCCTTGTTTTTCAAGATATTTGCATGTGTTCAAGATGGCATCATGCTCCATCTTTGATGCGATTATATGATTTCCTTTCTCTTTGTTCGCAAAGGCTATCCCCTTTAAGGCAAGGTTATCAGATTCGGTTCCTCCAGATGTGAATATTATTTCATTTGGCTCAGCATTTATTATTCTTGCAATTTTCTTTCTTGATTCTTCCATTTCTTCCCTGGCTTCTTTTCCAAACGAATGAATGGAGGAGGCATTGCCGAATTTTCTGAGGAAAAGTGGCTCCATCGCTTTCACAACTTCTTTTCTCACAGGAGTTGTTGCCGAATGATCCATGTAGATTTTCATGCTGAAAAATCCTCCAGATTTTTGGCATGACCGAAACACAAAATGCTTCTCATCATTTTTTACACTCCGCTGAAAAATTCTTCGAATTTTTGGCGTGCCTGAAATTTCCAGTTTCAGTGCATTTGCATATGGTGCATATCCCTCTGGATTCTTTCAGCATTTTGATTATTTTGTTTATTTCAGGATCTGCTTTTTTTCCTTTCAAAACCATTCCAGCAGATTTTTTTATTTCCTTATTTATTTTTTCAGAGAAATTTATCTTTGATCCCCTTTTATTGTGCTTGTACTGGGAAACAGCAGACTTTGTTATCCCCAGTCTTCTTGAGATTTCAGCATCGGTAAACTCTTTGCTTTCAAGAATTTTTATCATTTCCTTCCTTATGGCTGGAATGATATAATTAAGTTCTACTTTTTGGGTTAAACAGTCAATCATAATTAGTTAACACTGTTTACCTTTTTAAAGATTGCTATCAGAATTTATCTGAAGAATTTTTATTTTTGTAGAATGTGGATTATCTGCACAGGGCATACTGCCTCGGCTTCTCTGTTTCCCTCAAGATCTTTCTTTTCTATCTTAAGCTTTTTGGGCCTTGCCTTTCCATCAGATTTCATTTCCCAATTCTCAGGGCATGCAACTACACATGCTCCACAGCCCATGCATTTTTCCCTGTCTTGTTTTATTGTATAGCTCATTTTAGTATGATTAGTCCAGTGAATCAATATATTTTGATGCGGATAAGGCAGCCTTTGCTCCTTCTCCTGAAGAGATAATTATCTGTTTATACGGAACATCTGTGCAGTCTCCTGCCGCAAAGATGCCTTTTACATCTGTTTCACAATTGTTATTGACTATTATCTCGCCTTTCTCATTCTTTTTAACATCTGCAAATTCAGTTTCAGGAGTCATCCCTATTTCCACAAATATTCCATCGACCTTCAAGATTTTTTCTTTCCCATTATGTTCTATCTTAATTGCATTGACAAATTTATGCTGGGAAATGCTTCGCTTTCCGGCATGACAGAACCCTGGGTTCTCATCATCGCCCATAATTTCAAGAGTTTTTGAAGAATAGAATATTTCAATTTTTCCTTTCTTCTTTAAATCATTTATTCTATCGACTACAACTTTGTCCCCCTTCAATTTATCATATTTGCTTATGAGATTTATTTTTTTTGCATATCTTGATAGCAATAGGACAACATTCATTGCGGTATTTCCTGTTCCGGCCACTGCAACTTCCTTTCCATTGAAAAGCGGGGCATCGCAGGTCCCACAGGATGAAACCCCCTTTCCAAGATATTTATTTTCACCAGGAACATTCAATTTTCTTGATATTCTTCCAGCAGTAACAATAACTGCCCTGCAGAAGAATGTTTTATCGGGGGTCTTTACCACAAATCCCTTTCCATTCTTTCCTATGTCTAAAACCTCCCCGTTTTCAAGAGCAAGATCATATTGTTTTAGGTGATCTTCAAAAGTTTTGAGGAGACCATATCCTGATATTGATTTTATTCCGGGCCAATTTTCAATGGAAGCCGTCAAAGAAAGTTGACCCCCAATATCCTTTGTTATCATTAATGTTTTTAGTTTCTGTCTTGCAGTATAAATTCCTGCTGCGATTCCTGCAGGTCCTGCCCCGACTATTATAATGTCATATTCATTCTTTGAATTTGATTTTTTTGATT
>JAHJTO010000003.1 GCA_018829845.1 Nanobdellota archaeon | reverse complement strand
ATAACAAAGTCCGCCCCCATAGAAGTTTGAACTTCGAAGTGCTGGAAACTCCAGCACAGGCATTTGAGAGAAAGAGGAGAAAAGAATAAACATGAAGAAGTCAATTAATTTGTCGAGAGGAAATAATAATCGGATAACACACTTTTTTCAGAGATTATAATGATTTCTCCAATTTCTCTTTCAATTTTTCCCTATATTTTTTCTGACATCCATCACAAACATAATGTTCTGCATTCTTCTCTCCAACTTTTATTTTTACAATAGTCCCTTTTATCTTCTCAAGAAAGGCTTCTTCAATTTCTTTTCCACATATTGCGCATTTCATTTTTTATAATGTTTTTTGATAATTTTCTTTATATAATCAAGCTTTTTTAATCTTGTCCTTGCAATTGAAAGTTCATTGACAACAAGAAGTATTCCTGCAATAATTATTCCAACCATTGGGAGAAGAATTATTGGTTCGTCATAAATTTGAGCATAAATTTTTTTCCAAATATCTAATGACTGGATATACAAATCGTTTAACCCCCCATCCATTTCAGATTTATTTTCTCCGCTGAGAAGGGGAGCAGGAGAGATTGTTTCACAATTTTGTTTTTCAGAAGGTTTGTTATCTGATGGCACACAATTGTTAACATCGTAACAGGTTCTAATCTGGCTATTTTCCTTGCAGTCTCCCCATTGGGTGCATCTCCATTGTTCGGAACATGAAAGAGAAATGCTGGGGGAAGACGTGCCTGAAGAGCTTGATGAACTTGTGGACGAGGAAGCCTCATTAGTGCTTACCTCTGAAACAGTAAGGGTGAACCATTCTGATGAAGAAAAATAATTTGTCCCGCCATCATATGATGAGTTTATGGTATATGTTCCTGGAGAAAAGCTTTCAATAGTCTCCAGCGGAGAACTTCCAGAATCCAAAAGAGTTGATCCCTTGTATATTTTTACCGTTCCACTGCTTGGAATTTTTATTTCAGCTAATAGTTCTATCTCCCCTTCAGATGTTGTGGTAGATCTATGTCTTCCATCAATTTTCAAATCTATGTCTGAACTTGCCTTGTTGATATAAACTTTCATGGACTGTGATGAATTTTCAGTATAATTTTCATTGCCACTTGAATTTGCAAAATAGATATATCCGGAAGAATTTACATCAAGAATTGAAGTGTCGGGATTGTTTACAAGCACATTATTTCTGTAAAGAGAAACATCGCCCTTTCCAATGGCCGTAACATTCAAACTGTTTCCGTAGGTCATTGTGATATTGTTTTGCTGTCCATTGAGATATAACTTAATCAGATTATTTCCCTTTATGAGGTTGAGAACCATTGTTTCAGAGGAATTCTCATTTCCAGAAGAATCATTGGCATGCCAGATGTAAGAATAATTTCCTATTGCCAATCCTGAAATATTATAATAACAAACTCCGTCACTGGAGCATGCAGTAGAATGATTCATCAAATCAGAAAAGTTTATTTCAATCCATACATTTTCAACCCCTATATTGTCGTTTACATTTACTGAAACCGATTGATCTTCCCCAAATCTAACTTCTGATAGTGAAAAATTTGAAAATTGTGGAGGAATTGTGTCCTCTATCACATCTACAAATATTGTCTTTGATGCTGGGTGATATTGCGGGCTTCCATTATAAACTGCAGTGATATTTATCAACGATAATTCGCTGAATGATGTAATGCTGTCAAATGCTCTTCCACTTCCCATGAATGCTCCATCAATGTAAACAGAAAGATCTTCAGCAGGATCTGCCATAGAGGCATTTATCACAACATCCATATTTCTCAAAACTGAAATGTTTGATTCTCGTTCATTGACTTTCAAAATCAATGAAGGGTATGCTCTTGTGACTTCAACCGACCCCAGCACACTCATTGCTTCAGAACTTTCTCCACTGCATGAAACCTCATATGCATAGATTCCTTCTGAAGAGAAGTCTCTTGAAAATTCATATAATCCTGTTGAGGAATCAAATCCCATTGCAGATGAATTTTCTGGGAAAGATATGTTGCATGATGCTTCCGCTATTGATTGTCCATCACTAATGTTAACATAAGAACAGAAGAAAGTGGTATTTTTGTTTAATGTTGCATTCCCTGAATAAAACTGTGTTCCGTAATAAGAAGAATCCCATATGCTTATATTTGCATTTGCTGCACATGAATAATTAGAAAATCCGTTTACATGAAAAGAAGCGTTTCCATTTTCATATGAATTCATAAGGCAATCATCACACAATTCCCCATTTTTTAATATTACTGGGATTTTTTCAAAAGATAGATTATATAATATGAGTGTTGCAGGAACATCCAAAGAAGGATATGTTGAAGAATCCAACCCTATAAGATTATGGCTTGCATAAAATGCATATGAGGCCAACCCAAGATCCACATTTTCATCAAAATTTATTTTTGCAATTTCTTCCTTTGTTATGGAAATGTCAGAAGAGTCTACTCTAAGAATAGAATCTATTGCGGATTTAAGATCGATTCTATAATATTCTCTTCCAGTACTAGGATCAGTTATTGATTTTCCGGTTTTTCTCAATATCTCTTCTACATTTGCTGGAGATAAAACAATTCCATTGTAAATTTGACTATATTGCTGTATCAAAACCGCGGCTGCTGCAACATGCGGTGCAGCCATTGAAGTCCCATATTTCTCTGTGAATCCTCCAGAAAGCGCAAGAGAATTTATGGGTCTTAAAGAAGATCCACCAATCCCAAGGAGATCGGTTATTGGTGCTCTGTTGGAATAATCTGCGATGATGTCATCCTTATCAACTGCTGAAACAGTTGTTGCCTTCTCAACACAAGAAGGCCATGAAACTCCATCGACATTGTTATAATTTCCAGAGGCTATGGAGACAATCACTCCCCCCAAAACAGCATTATTTATTGCAGAAGTCATCGTTGCACTTATAGAATCACAATAAGACGAATAGGGGGTTACTCCCCCTATGCTTATGCTTATTGCTGAAATGTTGTATGCCTCAGCATTTGAAGTGCAGAATTCCAACCCAGAAAGTATTCCTGATGAGGAGCATGATCCGGCAGAATTACAAACCTTGACTGCAATAATATCTGCTTCTGGAGCAATCCCAGTATAAGTGGCATCATCTGAAGCGATTATTCCTGCGACATGGGTTCCATGACCATTATCATCCATAGCATCTTCATCCGTATTTTCCCCATTTGGACAGCAGGCAACGCCGGATACTGAGCAGAAGCACTTTTGTGCAACTACCCTTCCTGAAAGTGCAGCATTATTATAATCAACCCCTGTATCTATCAAACATACTGCTTGGCCATTTCCCTTGATGCTCCCTCCTTCAACATTTTTATCCCACGCATAATCAGCATTAATTTGTGGAGCAGAATCCTGAAGCTGAATATCCAATACCTCATCATTGTAAACTCTTTTTATTTTTCCAGAAGAAATAAGTGTTTCAAATCCTTTGGCATCAACCTCTATTGCCGCCGCATTCAGAGTTTCATATTCCTGAATGACTTTGAAATTTTCTTCATTTGATCCAGTTGACATGATGCTGCTGGCCTGTTTTCCAGAATCATCGTTAAATTCTACAATTAATTGTGCCTTGCCATCTTCTAAAAAATGATACACTTCCTCATCAACCATTACGTTGTTTTCCTGGGCCATTGTTTCGAGTCTGAGAATGTTAGATTCTCCCTCTTCACTTATTGAAAATACTGTAAAATGGCCTGAATTGATGTATTTCAAACCTGCTGCTCCAAAAATCAATCCCAAGAGAATAAGTACTAGCACCCCGGAACTAATAAAATTCTTAAAATTTCTATCATCCATTCAATCCCTCTTAGGAATTATCAGCCGAAACTCCTATATAAATGTTAAGAAACCGAGGAGGTTTCTGACATCCCAGGGACGGTAAAAAGTCTCTGGGGATATTATCAGCAGTTGGATGGAATCCGGCACATAAAAACATCTTTAAATCTTATTTTCAATCAAATCCCATGAGGCTCGCAATAGTAAGAAAAGAATCATGCTTCCCGGACAAATGTGGGAATCTTTGCGCTAAACTTTGCCCTATAAATCGGAAGGGAGAAGATTGCATAAAGATACAAGGAGAGAAGGCATCAATTTCAGAATCATTATGTATTGGGTGCGGAATATGCCAGAACAGATGCCCTTTCGGAGCGATTTCAATAATCAATCTTCCAAGAGAACTTGATAAAAGAGTTGTCCACAGATATGGGGACAATGGATTTGTTTTGTATAATCTGCCAATGCCGCGAAAAAATTCTGTATTGGGCTTGCTTGGAAAGAATGGGATAGGAAAATCAACTGCAATCAAAATACTTTCAAACAAGCTCAAGCCAAATCTTGGAGAGAAAAAAGCAACGGATAAAGAAATTCATGAATACTTTAAGGGTTCTGAATTGCTAGATTATTTTAAACACATAGAGAAGAGGATAGTGGCAATAAAGCCCCAGGATATTCTAGAACTTCAAAAATACAATGGAACTGTTAAGGAGCTCATAAGGAAGATGGGTGAAAAACAGACAAGCCAGGTATTCAAGGATTTGGGAATTGAAAAATTAATGGACAAGGAGCTTGCAAAGCTTTCAGGAGGGGAGCTTCAGAAAGTTGCAATTGCAATTGCCTCTCTAAGGGAATCAGATGTTTACTTTTTTGACGAACCTCTTGCATATCTTGACATAGGGGAAAGGATAAAGGTAAGCAATTTCATAAGAAATCTTGTTGGTGATGGCAAGGAAGTTGTTGTAATAGATCATGATATTCTTCTTCTTGATTACATGGCGGATTTTGTCAACATTATGTATGGGAAGCCCTCCTGCTACGGAATAATTTCTTCAATAAAAGCTACTAAGAACGCAATAAACTCCTATCTTCAAGGATATCTTAAAGAAGATAATTTGAGATTTAGGGACAAACCAATAAAATTCGATCTTAGCGTTCAAAAGAAAAAATCTCCATATTCTTTATTTGAATGGCCTGAATTTACAAAAGACTTCAAGGGATTCTCTCTTAATGTTCCTGCAGGAAAGGTTTCATCAAAGAGCATTGTTGGAATCGCAGGAAGAAATGCAACGGGAAAAACAACATTTGTAAAATGCATGGCGGGAATAATTGAAACTGATCAGAAAAACATAAAGACCAAGCTGAAAATTTCCTACAAACCCCAGTATATTGAAAGAGAGCCAGATCAAACAGTTGCAGAGGTAATCAAACATGAAAAGATAAGCAAAAGGCTTATGTCGTTGTTGAGCATTGAAGGATTGCTTTTCAGAAAACTTAGCCAGCTTTCTGGAGGAGAACTGCAGAAAGTTGCAATTGCAGCATGCCTTGCAAAAGAAGCAGATGTTTACCTTATTGACGAGCCATCAGCACATCTTGATGTAGAAGAAAGGCTTCAGGCAGCCAGAGCAATAGAAGAAAAAGTAAAAGAGCATGACTGTTCAGTATTTGTTGTAGATCACGATCTTCTCTTCTTGGCATATCTTGCAGACACACTCATAATGTTTTCAGGAGAGCCATCAAAACACGGAACATCATCACAGCCGGTAGATATCAAAGAGGGGATGAATGCATTTATGAAATTGCTCGATATAACTGTAAGAAAAGAAGAAGAAACAGGAAGACCAAGAATAAACAAACCGGGATCAGTAGTTGATAGGGAACAAAGAGAAAAGAATAAGTGGTTTATGCAATAACTTCAGTAATGTCCATGGTCTTCATGCAAAATTTTAGGATCTATCTTTGAATGATGGGGCTCTTTCTTTGGCGTATGCTCATGATCCCAAATTATCTCTTCTATCTTTCTAAGGCATGTTGATGCAAATTTACTGGCAGCAAGATTTGCCCTCTTACAAGAGACCATGCCTTCGCCATCTGCAATGCACACAGTATACCTTTGATCTCTTTTTTTGAAAAAACTCACATAACCCACATAGCTGTTTAAATCCCCGGTTATGTAATATACATTTCGAGTTATATCCCCTGCCTGTCTGCTTTCCTCGATCTTTATGTTTTTATGTGGCTCAAAGACAGTCATCTCAATGTGCCCATGAGTTGGAAAATCATAGCTTTTAGAAAGCTCTTTGCTCAGATAATTCTTTATTTCTTTCAATTCTTCTCTGCTAACCATATCTTTCATCTTTTATATTGGTTTAAATCATTTATTGTGCTTGAAAAACATCACTTTTTTTATGAAAAGACAAACTTTTTAATGGTCTTCTTCTATCAATAATCTGTGGTAGATAGCAAAAAAGAGATTGTAGCAGAGCTTCTTTCAAAAGAAGTAAATCTAAGCAAAGAAGATGTTTTCAAGCTTTTGGAAAAGCCAAAATATTCCAATCTAGGGGACATATCATTTCCTTGCTTTGTCCTAGCTTCAATATATAAAAAGAATCCTTTTATGGTAGCCCAGGAAGTGGCATCCCGATTTGAATTTGCCCCGGAGGGATTCTCAAAAGTTCAGGCAATTGGGGGATATGTCAATTTCTTTTACAACAACTCCATGCTTGCGAAGCAGGTTTTGGAAAGCATATTGTATAAAAAGAAGAAATATGGCTCTTCAAAGATAGGAAAAGGAAAGAAAATTATCATAGATTATTCCTCTCCCAACATTGCAAAGCCCATGTCCATAGGCCACCTGAGAAGCACCATAATCGGGAATTCTCTTTACAAGATATTTTCATTTCAAGGATATAGCTGTATCGGGATAAATTATCTTGGAGATTATGGCACCCAATTCGGAAAAATGTTATGTGCCTATGACAAATGGGGGAAGCCACTTGAGGAGGAAATGAAGAAAAAGCCGATAGAAACTATGCTTGGACTTTATGTAAAATTCACAGAGGAATCTGAAAAGAATCCTGCGCTGGAGGATGAGGCAAGGGCATGGTTCAAAAAGATGGAGGATGGAGACAAAAAAGCATTGGAACTGTGGAAAACATTCCGAGATTTGAGCATAGGTGACTTCAAGAAATTCTATGACCTATTGGGAGTGGAATTTGATGTTTATTCGGGAGAAAGCCAATTCAAGGAAAAAGCCAAACTGGTGATTGAAAGGCTCAAAGCGCAAAAAATAGCAGTTGAAAGCGAGGGAGCATGGCTGGTGCCGTTCGGAAAAGACGAAGCTCCCCTGCTGATACAAAAGAATGACGGGGCCTCCTTGTATGCCACCAGGGACATAGCCGCTGCGGAGGAGCATTTCAAAAAATATAAATTTTACAGGAAGATATATGTTGTCGGAACCGAGCAGAATATTCACTTCAACCATCTTTTCTCAACCCTTCAAAGAATGGGTTACCCTTGGGCAAAGAATTGCGTCCATGTAGGATTCGGAATGATATATCTTCCTGAAGGAAAAATAAGCACAAGGAAAGGCAATCTTGTGTTTTTAGAAGACGTACTTCAAAGGATATTTGAGCTTACAAGGGAATTTATTGACAAGGACCCTAAATTCTCAAAGAAGGAGAAAGAGAAGATAGCAAAAGCCGTTGGAATTTCAGCCCTGATATACGGGGATCTTTCAAATGACCGAGTAAAGGACATAAAATTCGACTGGAACAGGCTGCTGAGGCTCGAGGGAGACTCGGGGCCGTATATACAGTACACCTATGCAAGAGCATCCAGCATAATGAAAAAAGAGAAGGTCCTCCAGAAATTATCCTCCATTCCGAACATGACCAAGGACGAGGAGACACTTATAAAAGACCTAGATTCCTTTCCAGAGGTTGTAGAAAACGCGGCAGAGCATTATTCCTCACACATAATAGCAAACTATCTTTTGAGAACAGCAGATCATTTTAGCACCTTCTATGAGAAATGCCCTGTGCTGACTGCCGAAAAGGAAGTCAAGGCGTTCAGGCTTCATCTCACAAAAGCATTCGCCCAGGTGATGGAGAACGGAATGCTTCTTTTGGGCATGGTTCCCTTGAAAAGAATGTAACTCTGTTAAATATTTAAACAGCTTTATTTTCTCAAAATTATGTATAATGTTCATATTGAAACTTATGGCTGTTCTGCCAATCAGAATAACAGCGAAATAATGGCCGGGCTTCTTTCCCGAACAGGATTCAACATCGTGATGAATCTTGAAAATGCAGACATAATAATTCTTAACAGTTGCATTGTGAAGGGGCCTACAATGCAGAAGATAATCTACAGGATAAAAGAACTTTCAGATTCAAAAAATGCTGAGAAAGCAAAGCTTTCTGGCAGGCCAGAAACCTCAAAGGTTTCTAAGCCGAAGCTCATCATTGCAGGATGCATGACTGATGTCATGGCAAAAAGAATAGGACTCCTTAATCCTAACGCTTCAATTCTTGGAAGCCATAATGTTCATGATATCGTTACAGTTGCAAAAAAACTTATTGAGGGAAAAAGAGTTGTTGAAATAAAGAAAGACCATGAAGTCCATCTTTGCAAACCTAAAATTTATTCTAAAAAAATAATTGGAATAACCCAAATAAGCGAAGGATGTGTCGGAGACTGCTCATTCTGTATTGTTCGTGCAGCAAAGGGTCCCCTTTACTCCTATCCCCAAGATGAAATTCTTAAGAATGTCAAACAGGACTTGGAGGCAGGATGCAAGGAGATATGGATAACATCCCAAGATTGTTCTGCCTACGGCCTGGATGATTCCAAAAAATCTCAACTTCCCCCATTACTAAAAGAAATTTTAAAAATCAAAGGAAAATTCAAGCTCAGATTGGGAATGTCAAACCCCAATCACATTCTTCCCATACTGAAAGACCTGATTGAGATATACAAAGACGAAAAAATATTCAAATTCCTCCATATTCCTTTGCAATCGGGATCTGACAGCGTTCTTGAAAGCATGAGCAGGCATTACAAATCCAATGATTTTGTCAAGATAATTGAAGAATTTAGAAAAGCAATTCCGGAAATTACAATTTCAACAGATATAATTGTGGGATATCCAACAGAAACTGAAAAAGATTTTGAGGAGACACTTGAGGTTATGAAAAAAACTCTCCCCGATATAATAAACATATCAAGATTCTGGTCAATGCCCGGAACTAAAGCCTCAAACCTTCAGCAATTGCATCCAGATGAATTGAGAAGAAGGGCAATAGTCATGACAAATCTCCATAATGGAATTGCCATAGAAAAAAACAAGGAATATGTCGGAAAAGATTTCCCCTGCATCGTTGATGAGAAATCATTCGATGATTTCTGGATTGCAAGGCTTGACAATTACAAACAAGTTATGATAAAAAGCAAAGACAAACTTCTTGGACAAATAGTTAATGTGCATATTTTTGATGCGAACAATCATTACTTATTTGGGAATATTGTCGAAGGGGTTAATGAAAAATAAAAAGCATTTCATGAAATGATTATTAGAAGAATATTTCAGAACATTTATAGCTTCATCTTGTTCAAAGGAGTCATCTTTTCCCAGGATGCATCGAACATCTTGTCTATTGTCTGGGCGAAGAATGGCGTATTTATCCATACTCCAAGATCGTATGAGGAATGGATCTCCTTGTCATTCAAAACCATAAACAGAAGATCCTTCCTGCATACTACTACCGAGTTACAATCAGCCTTGCGTATAAATTCAGTTATTTTCTAATAAGAACATAAACTTTTCTGCCTAAATATTCTTTAGGAGCATCT
>JAHJTO010000040.1 GCA_018829845.1 Nanobdellota archaeon | reverse complement strand
TGATAGTAACATTTATATATTAAAAAAGGCTTAGAATTGCATGGGAAATGAAGATTATCAAAAAGAGTATCAGAAGGATATGCAGCATCTAAGCGAAGCATTCAGAGAAGACGAACCCATGACTTTCAAGGGAGTTATATCCGATCTTTGGGAAGAGGCAAAAAATATTGGAAAGGTATGGGCTATCATGGGGCCTGCGACAGTTGGGCTGATTGCAGGAATTGCAACCTATATGGAATATGATAAAAAAGTGTTTATCCAAAACCTTGTTCCAACATTAAAAAATAAGATACTTGCGGAAACAGTATATGCATACAATCCTTCAAAAAAGAACAAAGAGAATTATTTCAGAGGAAAAGAGCAACTAGAAAATTTGATTAAGGAAAGAAAAAAGTTATCTGAAAAAAATATGGGCTCTTTTCTAGAAAATCAAGGCTATTTCTATCTCTCTCTTCCTTGCAAGAATATGAACACAAAAGGCGAAAACCTCAATTGCAAACATTATCTTGGAAAAATTCTTACCCAAGTGGATATTTCTGAACTTTCCACAAAAAAACCAGTAGGTTATTTGTACAGTGTTGAAACTGGAAGTGATGGCATAAATCTTACGGGGGGACCCCTTATAACGACCTTCAAAAATGCTGATGGAACGATTTATAGCCTAATTGAGGTTGATAGTTTGAAATCTACAGCAAAAAATGTTTCTGAAAATTGGAAAGATTACCTAAAAAATAATGAATATTTTGAAAAAAATGATCCGAGAGCAGATCTTAAAAAACAAGCAATCTATAAATCAATAATCGACGATCTTAAAGATGGCAATGATCCAAAAAACATTTATTCTGTGCTCTACAACAAGTTACGTTCTTCAGTAGGGGTACATGAAGAAAATCATTTCTTAGAAGGAGTTGATAAAGATTCTCCTGTAGAAAGCGAGATCAAAGCAAATCTATCACAAATTCGGCAATTTTCAATGGGGCTCTATACTCTGGAGAAATGGAGTAATTCCGAGGAAAAGTTATACCGGGATGCATATCAATATGTTTATGAGGGGCTTAAGGAACAGGCTAAGGTTAAAACTAAAAAAGATTTATACCGACTTTCTCCTTCTGAATTAAGCAAATGTGCTGAACAGGCCTTCAAAAAGCGTTATCATCAGGAAATGAAAGTTAGGAATTATAATTGGAAGTCACACATTAGAAAAGAATAAGCCGTTTCTATAATCTTAAAAAAGTCTAAGAGTAAAAGAAACTAATCAAAGGCATTGCCACAGTTTTTGCAATCTGGGCATTATCCTCACCTCTTACTGCACTTGCTGAGCTAACAGGATTTCTAGTATTCAACCTATCTTGAAAAAAGGATGCCATCATTGAAAGCAAAATGCTCTTTACTTTTTCAGGGATACTATCTTTTGTCTTTTCAGATGCAAGTCCACTACCAAATGTATCCGAAGCTAGGGATTGTTCATCAGGCATTTCAGGAGCAGGAAGAGCAACAATTGGTGCACCCTGTACTGTGTCTGTTGAAGATTTCACTGAATAATCATCGGAAGCGAAGGCGGAGGCAGGCAAGGCAAACAATTCTGCAGCAGTTATAAAAGTTGTATGATCAGAACAATCTTTTTCATCAAGACTTAATTTTTTAAGAGGATCACATATAAATTCCAATGCAGGAGTACTTGTCTCATACAAATAATATATGATGCCATTACTTGATTTATTAATGGTGCATTCATAACAAAACTTCTCCTCATTAGAAACAACAGGCGGATTCTGACTAAGGGAAGCACAAACTCCAGCCATATTCAACATTAGAACTGCAACAACAAACAAGACCATCAATCCTCTTTTCATACTATTGTAATGGGGGAGGGATTTAAAAATATTCTTGTGCTGGAGACCTTGCGTGAAAATTAATCTCACTTGGTGAGGAGATTATCCAAAAGTTCTAATTTTTCTAGAAGACTTTCTGCCGTTCCGATATATTTTATGGCTTTTTGATGAACCTTCTCTTTT
>JAHJTO010000039.1 GCA_018829845.1 Nanobdellota archaeon | reverse complement strand
TGTCGCTTAAGTTTACCTCTTTTTCAGAGATTTTTATCTTTCTCATAGATATCTATAGATATCTTAAGTATTTAAACCTTTTGGTCAAAACATGCAAAATTAATTTGGACAAGCTCTACGAGGGAAAGTGCAAAAGTCTAGTATTAGAAAATTCTAAAAATCATATAAACATTTAAAAAGAAATATGCTATTTTATTTTTTATAAAAACATGTATACAAATATTCCTGCAACAGTTTTCCTTACAAAAGGGGTTGGAAGGCATAAGGATAAATTAGCTTCTTTTGAGCTGGCATTAAGGGATGCTGGAATAGAAGGGTGCAATCTTGTCTATGTTTCTTCAATTCTTCCACCAAACTGCAAGATTGTTTCAAAGCAGGAAGGAGTAAGGCAGCTTTCTCCTGGGCAAATAACTTTTTGTGTCATGGCCAGATGCGATACTGATGAAGCAAATAGGTTGATTGCTTCTTCAATTGGATGTGCAGTTCCTGCTGATGAAAATGCCTATGGCTATTTGAGTGAACATCATGGTCATGGATCTACTGATGAAAGGGCAGGGGAGTATGCCGAAGATATGGCTGCCACGATGCTTGCAACAACTCTTGGAATAGAATTTGAATCTGAAAAGAGCTGGGATGAACGGGAACAGCTGTATAAATCTTCTGGAAAAATAATCAAGACAAGAAACATAACTCAATCTGCTGAAGGCAGGGATGGGATGTGGACAACCGTTATTGCCGCAGCAGTTTTTTCTTCAATGAGGGAAGAATCAATTATTCCAAAATCTGAAACTAATTCTAATCCTCAAGAACAATTCAATCCAGTTCAGTAGTTATTGATATTCTGGCCTGAATTCTTTTGCTGTCTCATATGGGCTTGTGAGTCTGAAATATCCATCTGTTTTATTTTCCTCAATTGTGAATCCATCTCTCATCAATTCAAGACATTTTCCAACTTTCAGAGCATAAACCAGAGCAAGCCTATACCTTGGATCTTTGAAATCTATGTTATTCACATCAATTGTGGCCAGAACATTCCTTTGCTTGAATTTTCTACAAAGATCTCCAAATTTACTATATTCGTTTGACAATGCTTCAAGATATTCTTTTGAAACGCCTTGAGATATGAATGTTGATGGGAGCCCCTTTTTCTTTATGTTCGAGATGTACTGCTCATGATCTTTTGGATCCCTATAATTTTTAGAGGCATGTATAAGCTCGTGAAGCCCCCTTCCAATACTTGCAATTTTTTCAGGAGAAAGGATTCCATGGTCTCCAGGTATTTCAAATATTCTTGTGGGATCTTCTTTGGCTCTTTCTTTTATTCTTGCCAAGGCAGTATCCACAGAACAATCAAAAAAATACATCATTTGGGGCCTGTAGGGATTGCTCATTATTATATCTTCAAGAATTTGTAAGTCCCTTTCATCCTCTTTCATTCCAAGAAGCCTGGCAAATCTGGAATCTGCCAGAGGAGATCGGTCTTTATATGATGGAGAGGTAAATGTTCCTACGGTCACATTCAGCTTTCTTCTTTCATGACCTAAGTAGGGCTGGAGAGCTTTTCCATGCAAATCCATATCAAGATAGAATGTCAAGAAAACATCAGGATCTACCTTTTCCTTGTATGTTTTCAGAGCAGGAAATAGTGATTTCAGCTCTTCTCCCGCCTCGGTCTTTCCACACCCAATTATCCCTTCCCCCTCAATCCTTGTGGTGGTGTGTGTTATTAGCCAGTTGGTTATTGTTTGTGAGTATCTCAATTCCTTGTGGGAAGGATCTTCCAGATTGAGAGGATAAATTTTTGGGAGAGTGATCACACCTCCCTTTTCTTCAAAAGGAATTTTCACTTTCTTAGAATCGAAAACCATATTCTCAGGAGTCCATATTTTATCATCAATGGTCATTCTTAAAAATCCCAAAACCACTTTTTATACATTAGTGTGTTAGAAAAAATACTTTATTTTGAATTGTTTGAAGTCTTGTTTATCTCATTAAGCCTGTTCGAGATCATCTGAGCTATCTCCTCATGATATTGGAGATTATTTTCAAGGTCTTGGTTTGCATCTATGACCAGGAGATGAGGAGTTAGTGGAAGGCCCCATTTTTGATATGTCTTGAAAAGATGGTTCATGAAATTCTCATAATACTTATGTATTCTTTCAAAGTATTCAAGCGGGATTATTTCTCCAAAATCCTTTTTTTCTTCTATTCTTTTCTTCTGCCTATCAAAACAAGTTTTCGGGGCAGTCTTCAGATAAACAATCAGTATTTCCATCCATTGAGGGATATCTTCTTTTGTCCTTCCAAATTCATCAAGAGCTTTTTTGAATCTTTTATCATAATCCTCAAGCTCTTCAAATGACATAAATCCTTCATCGAAAGAATTCTGAACAAATGTTTCCCTGGATTCTATGAGTCCCCTGTCAAAAAAAACAGATTTTTCTCCATTTTTTGCCGTGAGATACCTTGCCCTTCTTCCCATGAGGCAGCTCATTTCAAAAGGACCTGTATATCTTTTTCTGTCAGAATAAAAAAGATTCCTCCAAGATTTATCTATGAATTCTTTAACAAATTCAAAATTTGAGAATTTTCCATTTTTTCTTAAATATTCTAATAGGGTTGATTTTCCAGCCCCAATATTTCCTGCAACGATTATAACATTTTTATTTTTTATTTCATCCATTTTAATATCCCCATTTTGCTTAGATCATCTATTGTATTTTTGACTATGATGTCAATCCATTCTTCTCTGAATTCCGTCTTGGGGACCGGGAGTTCTAAATGTTTTATTTTATTGTGATTCAAAAAATCAGTCAATTCTTGATACACACCCTTCTGGAAGTCGTCATTCACAGATCTTATTCCATCCCTTTGAAGAACGCCCATCATTGGAAGTTTGTATAATGTGGAATAGGGAAACTTTTCAGCATACCAGGTTATGAATTTCAAGATATTCTCATCATGCCCACATTTTCTCTGAAGATATATAAAATTATCAAAAACACTTCTGTCCGTAATTATTATATCGTACTCTTTTATTGTTCCCCATAGCTCTTCAGATATCTGCTCCATAAGGATAGAAAGCTGTGCGGGCAAAGTGGTGTTTTCATTTATTGGAACCCCTTTCTCAAACAAAGAAGTTGCGACTTCGGAGATGACTTTTGTTTTATATCCTCTCTTTTTGAATTCTCCAACAAGGGCGTGGGCGAGAGCAGTTTTCCCGGTTCCATGGGTTGACAGAAGTCCAATTTTGTAAGGTACATGATGACTCTCTTTTTTAACTCCATCCATAGATTTATGGGCTTGTGGCGTTATTTAAACTTAATTCAAATAAAAGATATATTTTCTGAAAAGTTAAATAAAAATAAAAAAAGAAAAAGTAAAAAAATGAATGTTGTTTAGGCTCTTATGCTAGAAAAAACCTCCCTGGTTTTTTGGCATGACAGAAACCTCAATGGCTTCTTATCACTTAAAAAGCTTGTACAACATCCAAAGACCTGACAATCCAACTAATACATAGATTATTGTTGCAAGCCAGCCTAGTCCGAATGATATAGATTCAATAAAGTTCCAGTTGAAGAGTCCAACAAGACCCCAGTTAATTGCTCCTATCACAACCAATATATTTACTATCCAGTCTAAAGTATTCATTTCTACCTCCTTTTACTGATAAGATTAACTGGGAAATGGCGCTTATAAGCATGTGTTCTAATTTCAGAGTTCTCAAAGAAAAATTTGATAAGTCCGGGCGATTAAATCCCGAAAATTTAGAATAACAAATCATTTAAAGCACTAAAATTAAAATAGTTTTAGTGGGGCTGTGGTCCAACTTGGTTAAGATTCGCGCCTAGGGCGCGCGCGATCCCGGTTCAAATCCGGGCAGCCCCATTTTCTTTTTTAGATTTGAACAGATATTTTTAAAGAAAAAATAGGCCCAAGGGGAATCGAACCCCTCCCTCCTCTCTGTGAAAGAGATGTCTTAGCCGCTGGACTATGGACCTTTCTATCAAAGAGGGTTCTCAAGAGGATTATAATCTTTTCTCTATTCTATTTCCTCAACTTCTTCTTCATACTTGAACTTTTCTTTCGATACTGGTTCCTCTTCATATTTCGGATGCTCTTTGCTCTTTACCTCTTCATGAGGTATTTTTTCCATCTTTTTTTTAGAAGTGTTTTTCTTTTTTGCCATTTTTAAAAATTCATTCTTCATCATCGAAGTCTTCTTCAACGGGTTCTTGTTCAACCTTATATCCTATCATGCCGTTTGTTCTGACAACAAAAGGTTCTTTTATGTTTTGCTGGGAAAGGCTTTGCTTTTCAGCATCCTGAGAATTTTTTGAATTCTTGGATGTTCTGAAGTTTGACTTCGGTGCATGACAAAAACTTTGCGGGCGTTTTTTCTCATTTTGTTTTTTTCTCATTTCAATCTCCTCATTATTGAATCTAGATCCATATAAAGTCTTTTTGCCCCATCATCATTGTTAACCTTGAAGTCTGCCATTTTCAAAGCCTTGTTTATATGGAAGACATTTTCTTCTTTCTTTTCACTTTCCTTGAATTTTTTGAATGAATCTGGAAAATTAGCCCGTCTTCTTTTTTTCATCCTTTCAAATCTTATTGTTGGAGCAGCATAAACATCGATAAGGATTGCATTTAACTTTTCTTTTGCAAACTTTGCTTGTAGTGGTTTTCTTATCCCATCAAGTATTACCGGCCCTTTTATTGAATTTGCCTTTTCAATAACTCTCTCTATGACAAAATCTTTTCCATTGTTTGAATATTTCTTTTGAAGCTTTTCAAGATTCTCTCTTGTTGGCTTCATTTTTTCTTTTTTTGCAATAGCTCTTACAATATTTCCCATGCTAATAACCTTGTAGCCGTATTTTTTAACAAGGTATTTTGAAGCGAATCCCTTTCCAGAACCCATTTTTCCCATTATTCCTAAATTTGGAAGCTTCATTCTATCATCTCTTTCAAATCATACATGATATCAATAAATCTGTCAAATGCAGTTCCCCCATAGCTGTTGGAGATTCTTTTTGCTATTTTTCCATATTCTTTTGAGACCTTGTTTTTTGGATTTACTGAAACTAATGCATCTCTTTTCATAAGAGAATCTCTCACTCCATCATCATAGGGGATATTTCCAAGAATATCATTTTCTAAGAGCGCCATGATATTCTTCTCTTCTATTCCATTCTTTCCAATTTTTGTTACAATTATTCCGGTTATCTTTTTGTCAAGCTGTCTTGCCACCATTATTGTTTTTAGTGCAGAGGAAAGAGCCGGCATTTCAGGATTTGTTACTATCAAACATTCATCTGCAGATTCTATGACGGACCTTGTTTCATTATTGATTCCTGCCGCACAGTCTATTAGTACAAAATCATTTGTTTTTTTCAGGTCATTGATCACACCTTTCAAAAGGGAAAATTCAACATTTTCTTTAAATGAAAGTGAAGAAGGAAGTATTTTTGTTCCAGAATGATGTCGATAAACTGCATTTTCTGCCTTTGCCCTGTTGCTAAGTACGTGTTGTAGTGCTACTGGAACAACTGGCGCCCCAAGGCTCAATGCCACATCCGGCGTAGAGACATTTGCATCAACAATTGTGACACTTTTTCCAAGTTTGCTCAATGATATTCCAAGATTTATGGCCGTAGTGGTCTTACCTGCGCCGCCTTTTCCAGAAACTATTGCAATTGACCTCATGTTTAAAAATTTCTCCTCATTTTTTCAAATTTTTGACATCCTAAAAATGTTTTATTTTCGGTGTGTCCTGAAGCTTCGCTTCAGAGCATGCCTGAAATTTTAGATTTCAAAGCATTGTTTTCACTCTTTTTTAGACAATAATCTATGCAGTATATGCCCTGACGAACTTTATAAAATTTTCTAGAAGAAGCTGCCATTCTTTCAATTTTTCAATGTCTATCAAAGTTTCGGCTTCTGCGCTTGTAACTCTGAGAGCGACATTTTTTCTGAATTCATGTTCCTTTGACAAGGTGCATGCTTTGATTTTTCTGAAGAAAAGATAAAGTGCAATGGTGTCTTGGACAAGAGGCTCTTTTTTGAACAGCTCCTTAACAGCATTGGCTTTTTGGATCGGGGCAACAGGAATCTCCTTAATTGATTTTTTCTTTTTTGCCTTCTCAAGCAGTGAAAGCATAGATTCATCCACCATCTGCTGCCATCGGAACATAAGATTGAGCATTACATCGCATGTTTTGGTGTATTTCATACTGACATATAGGAGGTGTTGCGCTGCTTTCATTTCCTTTTCAATTTGTGGCATTGTTCTAAACACTCCAGATAGAAGTATTAAAAATCATGAGTTTTGCTTATAAATACCTATCGGAATAATGTAACTATCTATTGGTGGCAAATGACTTGATTTTATACTGAAATTTGGGAAAATTTAAGGATTTTTTTCTATGATTTCTACCTTTTCTAAAAATTCTTTTGCATAATTTATATTTTCTTTCAACATTTCCACGGTAACATTTTCAGTATTCAAATCCCAATGCATTATCACGGCCTTGTCTTTTCTTGAGAACTCCATGGGGCTTTTTCTTCTTCTTTCTATAAACTCAAGAATATTGCTAAGTTTATTTGTTTGATTTTCAGAGAGACCATATTCTTTTGATGCTTTTAGGAAGTCTTCAAAACGTGTTTTTGAGTCGATATGCTTTTTTCCTCGGAGAATAAAGTCAATACACAGATTAATTGTCTTTCCGATTTCATCCAGGGCCTTTATGAGTATTCTGCCTTCCCTAATAACCGGATAGGTTACATAGATCATATGGTCTGCAATTTTCAGAGTCTTCTTTGCTTCTTCGATTTTAGGATCCATAATTATAAAGTTAGAATCATGCCTACATCATCTTTATGCCAACTTCGAAGGCGATGAATAAGACAATGATGATTATTACATGTGATGGCTTTAGCTGTATCTTACTTTGAAATTCATCAAAGTATCTTGTAAGTCCGCCCATTCCGGAAGGCATGCTTATTTGATCGGCCATAGTTTTTTGAGATGCAGGGGATATAAAAATCTAACTGTTGGGAAGTTTTTTAAACAAATTCTCTTTAATGAGATAATGGAGAAAGAGGAAAAGCCAGATAATTACGTTTCAAGAGAGGCAGAGCCAAGAATAAGGGCATTTTGGGAAAAGCAAAAGATCTATGCTTTTGATGCTAAACGAAAAGGGAAGATATTTTCTGTTGATACTCCTCCACCGACAGTTTCTGGACAGATGCATGTGGGCCATGCATATTCTTATACTCAGCAGGACACCATTATAAGATTTAAGAGAATGAATGGGTTTAATGTTTTCTATCCTTTTGGAACGGATGACAATGGGCTTCCAACGGAAAGATTGATTGAGAAGATGAAGGGCGTAAAGGCGAAGGATATGCAAAAAGGGGAATTCATCAAATTATGTCTTTCAACTTTAAAGGAGAGTCTTCCAGAATTCGTAGAAGACTGGAAAAGAATAGGGATTAGTTGTGATTTCAATATTTATTATTCTACCATGAATGAACATTCAAGAAGAATTTCACAAAGATCTTTCATAGAACTTTATGAAAAGGGAAGAGAGTATCAGAAAGAGGCTCCAACAATATGGTGCCCAGAATGTCAAACGGCCATTGCCCAATTTGAATTACAGGATAAGGAATCAGATACCATGTTCAATGACATTGTTTTCAAATCAGGGAAAGATGATTTGATAATTGCCACAACAAGGCCCGAACTTCTTTCTTCCTGTGTTTGTTTATTTTACAATCCTTCGGATCAGAGATATAAAAAATTCAAAGGAAAGAAAGCAAAGGTCCCTCTTTTTAATTTTGAAGTTCCGATTCTTGAAGATGAAAAAGCAGATCCTTCCAAGGGAACGGGAATTGTTATGTGCTGCACCTTTGGAGATCAGCAGGATGTTGATTGGTTTAAGCAGCATAATCTTCCATTGAAAATTTCAATAGATGAGAAGGGCCATATGAATGAAAAGGCAATAAAGTATCAAGGACTTTATGTAAAAAAGGCCAGAAAGCAAATCATTGAAGATTTGAAGGCCGTAGGATTATTGATTAAACAAACTCCAATAAAACATTCTGTAAATGTTCATGAAAGATGTGGAACGGATATTGAATTTTTAGTTACAAAACAATGGTTCATAAAATATCTTGATTTGAAAGATAAATTTTTAGAGCAAAGCGAGAAATTGAAATGGCATCCAGAATTCATGAAGGTAAGACTTGATAACTGGATAAAGGGATTGAAGTGGGATTGGTGCATTTCAAGACAAAGGTATTTTGGAGTTCCATTCCCAGTTTGGTACTGTGCAAAGTGTGGCTGGGTAATTCTTGCTGATAAGAAAAAACTTCCAGTAGACCCTCTTACGGATAAACCTCCCGTAAATAAATGTCCTGGATGTCAAGGAATAGAATTTGTTCCAGAAAAAGATGTTCTCGACACCTGGGCAACTTCCTCTTTGACTCCACAGCTCGCTATTGAGCTCATGCCAAAGAGTGTTCAGAAAAAATTATATCCTATGTCTTTAAGGCCGCAGGCGCATGATATCATAAGCTTCTGGCTTTTCAATACAATTGTCAAGGGATATTTGCATTATGACAAACTTCCATGGGGGCATACAATGATATCTGGATTTGTTTTAGATCCTTACGGGGAGAAAATGGCGAAGAGCACAGGGAACGTTGTGGAGCCTTCAGAAATCATTAAGAAGTATTCGGCAGACACTCTCAGATTCGCAGCATGTGCATCAAAACTTGGAGAGGACGCCCCATTCCAAGAGAAGGAATTGGTTGCAGGACAAAAACTTGTGAATAAATTATGGAATGCATCTAAATTTGTTTCAATGCATCTTCAAGAGAAAATAAAACAGCCTAAGAACTTGGACGGTTTTGATAAATGGATTATTCTGAAAATGAACAGGCTCATTGAGAATTCCACAGAGAGCTTTGAGAATTATGAATATTCAAGAGTCAAATCAGAGTTCGAGAATTTCTTTTGGCATACTTTCTGCGACAATTATTTGGAGATTGTGAAAGATAGATTATACAGCACAGAAAGATCAAAGGAAGAGAAGGAATCTGCAAAGTTCACCCTTTACAATTCTCTTTTGAAGAATGTTAAGATACTCGCTCCGATAATGCCTTTCATAACTGAAGAGCTTTATCAGAAATATTTTAAACAAAATGAAAAAATGGAATCAATACATGTTTCTAAATGGCCAGAAGTTTTGAAGATTAAAGACCTGAAAAAGGTTGAGGAGGCAGGAGATATTGCAATAGGGATTATGCAACAGGTTAGGCAATTCAAAAGCAGGAATGGAAAATCTTTGAAAGCGCCAATAATTTTAACAATTGAAAAGGGCCATGAAAAAGTTTTGAAGGAATTTTTGAAAGATTTGAAAGCAGTCTGCTCTGCGAATGAAATTAAATTTGGCAAATTTGAAATTAAATTTGTTGAGTAGCAGTCCCAAGGGTTTTTAATTACAGTATTATTTATTATACATGTATAATATAGGAGCGATATAGTATGGGGGCAATAGAAAAAATGACAATGAAATTTTTGCGAAGCGAGAAGCAGGTGATGAAATGGAAGGTTTTATAAATTGTATCAACTATCTAGTTGATAGTTATCAACCAAATGGAGATAGAAAATAAAACCTCTGAAAAGATATTGAAAATATTAGTTAAAGAACCCTTTACAGATCATACTGCAACATCCCTGGCCAAAATTTTGGGCGTTACCAGGCAAGGACTTTGGAAAACTTTAAATAAGTTATCTAAGGATAAGCTGATTTCTCTTAAATCAATAGCAGATACAAAAAAAAGTGCTGTAAAAATAGACATTGAATTAAAAAACCCTCTAACCATAAAGACACTTTCTTTACTCTTAACAAAAGAGTCGTTGAATTATGAAAGATGGAGATCAAATTTCGCAGAATTAGAAAGATATTCTGATTTTATCGTCTTGTTTGGAAGCATGCTGCGCAATCCCAAAGGGGCGAGTGATATAGACCTCCTGGCGGTTATGGATAAGAAGAATTTTAAACCTGTAAATGAAATAAAATCCAAAATACAAAAGACTCAAGCAAAAGAGATTCATTTAATTGACTTAACAAAAGAAGAATTTGTAAAAGAATTGAAAAAGCAAAATAGGGCATATCTTGGTGCCCTGAAAGAAGGAATTATCTTATTCGGACAGGATAATTTTCTTAAATTTATGGAGGAATTGAAATCATGACAACAAACGCAAGGCATTTCTGCCATACTGAAGAATCAAAGATTCTTTGCATGTCCCGAAGTTCTGCTTCGAAGCATGCCAAAAGTCTGGAGGATTTTTCAGCATGAAAATAGAAGAACTGGAGAAGACCTTGAAAGAATGTTTTAAAAATGCTGAGCGAGATGAGAAAAATGGCGTAAAACATAAGGGACTGCTCATTAGAAGGCCGAACAACGAGGAAGCAAAAGAATATCTTCAAAAAGCTAAAAGAGAATTGGAACTTTGTGATTTCTATAGGGAAAAAGGATTTGATTATAAAATTCCCGAGGAATGGTTTTATACTCTTTATTATTGCGCCTTAGCTATTCTCTCAAAATTCGGGATTGAAACAAGAAGTCAGAGATACACAGCATTATTTCTTGAGTACGTAAAGCAAAAAGGCATAATTGAATATAATGATGAATTTATTAGAAGAATAACAGTATATTCAAAAAAAGGTGAAGAATCTGATGTTAATAAAAGAGAAGAAGCAAGATATAGCTCTGCAATTAAAATTGAGGCAGTAAAAGAAAGATATAAAGAGACAAATGCTCTTTGCAAAAACGCGATTTCTCAGGCAGAGGAAATCATATTTTCCAATAAGTATTTTAATGTTCCCCGGGATTTGCTGGGATAAGATTTAATAAAAATGGAAGAAGAACAATCAATGAATCTTGAAAGACTAATTGAAGAGCTAGAAAGCTATAGGGGTAGACATACTGAACTTATAACTGTCTATGTTCCTGCAGATGCAGCCATTCTTAACACTATCAAACAGATAGAGCAAGAAAAAAGTACTGCTGTAAACATCAAAAGCAAGAATACGAGAAAGAATGTCATGGATGCTCTAGAAAGAATTTCAAGACATCTTAGACTGTTTAAGAAGACTCCAAAAAATGGTCTTGCAGTTTTTTGCGGAAATATCAGTTCACAGGAAGGCCAGCCCGACATAAAAATCTGGAGTTTGGAACCCCCAGTTCCACTTGGAGTAAAAATGTATAGGTGTGACCAAACATTTTTAGTAGAGCCCCTTAGGGAAATGTTGCAGGCAAGAGATGTGTATGGTTTGGTTGTGATTGATAGAAAAGAAGCAACTATTGGGATTCTTGAGGGGAAGTCAGTAAGAAAAATGAAACATATGACTTCTGGAATTCCTGGAAAAATGAGAGCTGGAGGTCAAAGTAGCATTCGTTTTGAAAGGAATACTGAAATAATGGCTGTTGAATTTTATAGAAAGGTTGCAGATTCCATGAAAGAAATTTTCTTTCATATAACAAATCTAAAAGGGATTTTGATTGGGGGGCCCGGACAGACAAAAGAAATTTTTATAGATCAGGGACAGATCATGACTGCCTTGAAAAATAAAATCGTTGCAGTCAAGGATGTTAGCTACACTGATGAGACAGGATTGAAGGAGCTGGTTGAAAATTCTCAGGAAACTCTTGCAAAGGAAGCAATAACTCAAGAGAAAGAATTACTAAAAACCTTTTTTACAATGCTTGCAACAAAACCAGAAAAAATAGCATATGGGGAAGATGAGGTTAAAAGGGCGCTTACTCTCGGAGCGGCAGATAAATTATATATCTCCAAGGATCTTGACAAATACAAGATAGATGAGCTGAGAAGAATGGCCGCCGATACAGGTGCAGAAGTATTTTTCATTTCCACGGAGACAGATGAGGGGATGCAGTTCAAAAATCTTGGCGGAACCGGAGCGATTCTGAGATATCAGATTGGGTAAAAATGTTTACCAGGGAACTAATTACAGCATATCTGTCCATAATTCTATCAATTTGTGTTTAATCCTATTTTTCCTTAGGAAGGATATTGCATTTTGAGCGGCAGGAAGAGGAACAACAAAAATGCCTGGAGCAAGCTTTTTGCCATTGTTCTCGATAATCATCCCTTTTTTGAAATAGACTTTCTTGCCTATTTTTTGATGATAGCCATATAAATTCCTCCATAGGCGCAGTTTTACAGAAGGTTTTCCCTTAACTTCTACGATAAAAAGAGTAAATGGCTTGCCTTCTATTTTTGCAGTGAATTTTCCATATAGTCCCTTTCCTTCAGAGATTATACTCCGTTTCAATTTCCATTCATCAAGATTTCCTACTATACAATTTATTTTATTCTCAATGCCGAGCAATTCCCAGTATTCTTTATATCTTTTTGAAGCATAAAATTGCTCATTCAACTTTTCGATTTCTCTTTCAAGGGTGTCATTTTTAGTGTCTATGAATAAATCAATATCGCTGTCTTTTGTCGCTTCGTTTCTGGCCAAAGAACCGAATAGTATTATACTATCAATGGAGGCGATATCAATTTTTTCCATCAGAAATGAAATGAAGTCATATGTAAAAGCCATCAATTGGCCCATTTTATCCCTCGATTTCATTTAAACCAGCCCCCACAAAAACTCCTTTTAATTCATTAAATTTTCTGATAACTTCTGCTATAGTCTCTTTGCTTTTCGGTTTGCCATAACAGAGAAGATTTCTTTGTTTTTCAATTTCTTGCATCAAAGTTATGATTTTTTCTTTTTTTGGAAACTCCATGACTATTTTTTCCTTAACTTTTTTCATAGAATTGAACCAATCATGTTTGACTACAAATCCAGGACTTACAAGCCCTAATTTGTGAAGAAGAGCTTCGAGCATATCACAGGCACTTACAGAAGTATGAAAACCTATTGTTCGCTGTCTGAACTCTATCCCCTTCTTAATCGCTTCTTCAATCTCTTCCAAGCTTTCTTTTATACTTTGAAGATGGCCTTCTATATTCATGTTTCTTCTTATGATAGCAAGTATATAAATCTTTCGATAGTTACTAGCATATGATACTAAATATCATCTCTTTATGATTTTGCATATCAAAAATCTCGGAGGGATCGGAGCGATTTTGAGATATCAGATCGATCAATTCTGATTTCTTCTTTAATTTAACTTTTTCATAGGCTCTAAAGATCCTTAGAGCTTATATGTTTTATCGAAG
>JAHJTO010000038.1 GCA_018829845.1 Nanobdellota archaeon | reverse complement strand
ATGTTTGCTCAGAAGTAGATTTTATATATACCATGTTAAGCACCTCACTTATTTATCGTCGGTAAACTATATAAATATTGTGTTTTGCCGACGGTGAAAACTTACCTAAAATTTAGATTAATTGTGACACAGCCTGTCCAGGGCATGTTATTTTAGAGAGATGTTTCTATAACGGGGGAAGATTTATTACTTTCAAAATGCCCATAATTGCATGGATAAGGCCTTCAGAATTGCGCTGTTTTTAGGGATGATAATCTTGTTTTCAGGAATAGCCAATGCTCAGATGATAAAGGAATATGACCTGAGCATTAGCATTATAGATTCAACTGCCCTGGTGAGCCAAAGCATAAAGACTGATTTTGCAGATACAATCTCTCTAAAACTTCCTGAGGATGCTAGGATAACAGACATTTCTGTGGAAAATTATACCTTTAAAGGGGGGATTTTGGAGGCGAAGACAGATGGAGAGTTCAGACTGAAATATCTGACTAGAGAGATTATTGAGAAAGCAGACAATTACTATCTTGTGCAGAGGACCCCGTTTCCTTTTGACACAGAAGATTTCAAGATGAAAGTTATCCTTCCGGAGTCTGCTGTTCTTGACACTCCTGAAAGCGCATATCCTTCTCCAAAAATAACAAGCAATGGAGTAAACATTATCTTAGAATGGGAAAAAAGTGGATTGAAAAAAGGAGAGAGCTTTGCTGTATTTGTCATTTTCAGAAAAATTTCCTCCTACAATTGGATAGCAATCGCTTCAATAATTATTATCATGATTGCTGTATCATTTATGGTCCTAAGAAGCCTTAGGCTAAGAAAGGTTGGCAAACCAAAAGGTAAGATAAGAAAGAAGACAGAACCTGGAGAATTGCATCTTCTCGAATCCGAATCTGCAGTAATGAATGCATTGAAAAAGCTTGGGGGAGAAGGTTGGCAGAAGCAGTTGCAGATACAAACAGGGTTTAGCAAGGCAAAGCTTTCTAGAGTCATAAGGGATCTTGAAGCCAGAAAGCTGATTCGGAAAATCCCCCTTGGAAACACAAACAAGATAAAATCAATCTAATTCTGAAAATTTGAAAGGTTTAAACTTGTTCCACAATGTTTCAAAGCGTTCCACAACTTGTTTCAAGGGTATATTAAATACTTCCTTGCCCATAGTATATCATGGCAAACGAAAATCAAACCACTATGTACTTTGATTACAACAAACTGTGGAAAGAGCAAGATGAAGAAAAGAATGAAATCTCTTATCAGAAAAACTCCCATAAATTTGAAAGAGAAGGAGAATGGTAAAATGAAAAATATTTTTATAAAATCAATGAAAGGAGGTAAAAAATGGAAGCAAAAACAATATTGATAGGAGTGGTGCTTATGGCTTTGTTAGCTATGCCTCTTGCAATTGCTCAGGAAGCTGAGGTTGATTTGCAAGGAGATCCTGGAATAACTCCTGACTCCGCTATGTATGGCTTGAAACTTGGATGGGAGAAAATCCAATTAGGACTGACTTTCAACCAAGAGAAGAAAGCTGAAAAGGAGCTTGAATTTGCTCAAAAAAGGCTTCTTGAGGCCAAGAAAATGGCTGAAAAAGGAGATTTGAAAGCAATGGAGAGGGCTGAAAAGGAGCATGACGGGCTTATCGAAAAGGCCAAAGAAAGAATCAGCAAAATGGATGGAGATGGAAAGGAAAAAGGCATAAATGAGTCTGTCACAAAACTCGTTGGATTGCAAAGGGCCATGGAAGTGCATGAGTATAGGATAGAAGTGCTGAAAAATCTCATCTCTGAGAAAAACATGACTGATGAACAGAGAGTGAAATTTGAGGCATTGATAGACAAGATGCAGAACCAAACTGCAAAACTCATGGATCTTGGAGAAAAAAAGAAAGATAACTTCAAGACAAAGCTGAAGGCAGTGACTAACAAGAGCGATGAGGAAGTAGAGAAGGTTGTTGAAGATATAGAGAAAGGCCAAGGTTTGGATGCCGCAAGAAAACTTGTAGCAGAAAAGAGAATAAACCAGACTGAGAATGCTCTTGAAAAGGTGAAGGAGAGACTTGAAGATGCAAAACAGAAAGGGCTTAATGTCTCTTTCTTTGATGAGCAGTTAAGCCTCATTGAAAGCGCTCTTACAGAAGCCAAATCTTTGTATGCCGGCGGAAATTACACTGCAGCCTTAGAAACCTTGAAGCCAGTTAGCAACTTCGGAAGAAACCTCAGTGAAGTTGTCCATAAGATGGGGGCTGAGGATAAGCAGGATAGAATAGCTGAGCTTGTCAAGGAAGCTAATGAGAAGAATGCGGATGTAGAAGAGATGGTTAGAGAGAAAGCTGTGGAAGCAAGAGAAAAAGCCATAGTGACTACTGGAAGAAGATAAAAACAACATTTCAACTGAAGACTGAGAAAACTTATTTGAATTTACGCCAGAGATCTGAAAGATGCTAAAAATCTTAGGTTTCTGGCCCTTTTTCTTTTTTATTTTACTATCTTCTGTCTCTCGACAATCAATCTCGACAACGTAAGGAAACTACGTTTCCTTAACGATCAACCTTCCTTTTATTGCATCAACCCCCTTCAATTAGCATCGACATCAATCAAGTAACGGCAAAACCAAAAACAGAAAACATCCCATGAAAGTTACATAATGTACGCCACTGCGGACGGGGCATATTTTTGCTTTGTTAATATCTTCTTTTAGGACAGAAGTTATTTAAAAGAAAAGGCTTTAAATTAATTATGATGAAATCAAAGCTTTTAATCGGATTGCTGATAGTAGGAATTGTTTTGGTTAGTGGTTGTATCACTCAACTGGGTGTGACAGACAGGTGTTCGGGGGCAGAGGGGGGCACAGAAAGAACATTATGTTATCAAAACGCAGTTAAAACAACAAAGGACCCATCGATATGTGAGACAAAGATGCCTGGAACACCTGAGAAAAATGTCTGCTACTCCAATCTTGCAATATACCATAATGGCCCAAAGTATTGTGAGAAAATAACAGGGACATTCCAAAGAGAGGAATGTTATTATAAAATAGCGATGTCGACTGGTGAAATTAGCCTCTGCGAAAATATAGAAACTGAAAGTAGAAAAGAAATGTGCTTAAAGCATGTTAGTACCTGAAACAAAAGGTAACTAAAAATGAACAAAAAAATAATCTTAATCTTGGGAATAATGGCTGTTATCCTAATCAGTGGTTGTGTTCAAAAACAATGTGAGATTGCTTCCGATTGTGTAAGCAAAACTTGCTTTGAAGTAAAATGCAAAGATCATAACTGTGTTTATTCTCCTATTTCTAATTGCTGCGGAAACAAGATATGTGAGGTTGGCGAAACTTATTCAGAATGTGTAGCTGACTGCCCAAATTGTGATGATAAGAATAACTGCACTGTTGATGAATACGATTATCATGAAGAAAAATGCATGAATAAACTAACGACTGATGTTGTCTGCTGCGGCAATGAAAGATGCGAAAAAGGAGAGATCTATGAAAACTGTGTAAAAGATTGCCCAAATTGTGATGATAAAAATGATTGTAGTCATGATTATTATGAATATCACAAACAAGAGTGTATTAATGATCCAATAATCCCTTGTTGTGGTAATGAGATATGTGATGAAGATGCTGAAACCTTTTCCAGCTGTTCAGAAGACTGCCCTAACTGCGACGATAATAATAAACTAACTTCAGACAATTTTAATTATGCAGTTCAGGTATGCGAGAATATTGTTACACATTATTTCATTGATGATTTTGAAGAAGGAACTGGAAGTTGGGTAATGTCTGGTGATGGAGAATGGAGTACAACAATAGAGAATGGTAATACAGTTCTAAAATTAGGCCATAATCAGGCAAATCTTCAGGAAGAATGGAATAATTATGCATTTAAATTTAGATTTAAGAGGATAGAAGGCTCAATGCATGCTAATTTCAGGCATAGTTCTACTAAAGAAGAATGGAATCGGTATTTTGTTGGTGTTTCTGGGAATGGAGTAAACAGCTTGAGAAAGCAAGTTGGCGATGATTTTCAAACACTTGCGCAGATTAAATCTGCATTTGATGATAACTGGCATACTCTTGAGATAAGATGTTACGAAGATGTTGTTAATGTTTATTTTGATGATACGCTTTTAAATAAATACAGAGATACTGAAAATCCGCTTCTTTCTGGCAAGGTTGGAATTGAAATCCATACAGGCGGAGAACAAATCACACCAGAATTTTTAATAGATAATGTTGAGATTAAGGCTATTAGTGAGGAAGATATAATTTCCCCTTAACTTAAGAAAAAGGTTTAAATAATTCTCAACCTTGATTCCCTTGACAATCAACCTTCATTTTACCACCACGTTTCTCGATAAATTCTAAAGGGAAGTTGATCGTTAAGAAACTGCTTAGGTTTCTTACGAACCCGAGTTCGAAACTACCTTGCGTACTAATTATTTAGCTTTGCTGAAATAAGATAATCTTGCTCTGTTGTGCAAGATGATTCTTGCAGTAACCTGAACAAATTTGCTGTGGGCT
>JAHJTO010000037.1 GCA_018829845.1 Nanobdellota archaeon | reverse complement strand
TGGCCTCTGCACTATGGGGGCCCTATGAAAAATAAAGAGAATGTGGGTTTTTAAATTTTTTAGGTCATGACAAATGCAAAAATTAACAGTGCATTTATAAGAATACCAAGAAGCACAAATGTAGAAGTTTCTATTTCTCTAAATCCGGTAAGTATGAGCGTTTCTGTCTTTTCTGAGATTGGGAGAGATATTAGGATTCCTGCAAAGGTGCATGAAAGATAAAGTTTCATCCTATCGAAAATTCCTTTCTTCATTTCAACATCGAATCTTCTAAGAATTGGATTTCTTTTTTCAACTCTGAATTCATTCATGAATCTATCATTATAAAAATGATATATGAAAAGATTTGAGATTGTTGCGCCAGCTAAGGCAAGCAATGTTGCAAGGGCAATGTTTGCGGGATTGAGAAGCATGAGAGACATTATGGCAAGGGGCATTGTTAGACCGAAGGCAAAAAGCATTCCGGAAATAACTGCGACAAGATAGCCGATTTGATCAAGGTGGGAGTAAGTTGATTGAACAATTTGAAGATTGAAAAGATAAAATGCCAAGAAGACAGTTATAGCCATTGTAATCATCTTTGAATAATTGGATGTCCCCATTTTTTTATTGATAATAATAGCCCCGCGCGGATTCGAACCGCGGTCCCAAGCTCCAGAGGCTCGGATCCTTGACCACTAGACTACGGGGCTATGGACTTTTCTAAGCAGGGGGGTTTTAAAGGCTTTTCCTTAGAAAAGAATATAAATTCCAGGCCGTTAAAATATAAATGAAAAAAACGATAATAGTTATTGCAATAGTGATTGTTCTTGCCGGGATTGTGATTTTCAGCGGAGGGCAATATGATTTCTCAAGCGGCCAAGGGGTCATCGGATTTGTGAAAGCCTATGGGGTCTGGGCAAAAGCCATTGTGGGGAATGTCATAGACATTACTGGATATGTAATAAGAAAGCCCTGGATCCCGCAATGATGAGAAACAGAAGATTTATGTCATGCCAAAACTTTGTTTTGGGCATGCCTCTGTAGCTCAGAGAGTTAAATTTATAAAAGCAAATTTCTTAAAGAATAAATGAGTAAGATTTATTTTAAAAATAAAGAAATAAACAAAAAGTTTTTTATTAGAATAAAAGAAGAAAATGGCTTAAGTTATAGTCAAATAATCTCTTTATTAAAAATTTCAAAAGCCACATTTTGGAGATATTTCGGCGGTAAATCTGGAATTCCTGAAGAGAAATTTTCTCTTTTATGTCGCCTGTTAAAATCTGATCAAAAAGATTGTTTTATTAAAGAAACTTATAAAAAAGAGGATAATTGGGGTCAAAAAATTGGAGGCAATATAGCTTATCAAATTAACAAAAAAGAATTTGAAAGCGGTAGAAAGATTGGTATGAAAAAGATAATTTCAAGCAATAAAATCAGATATTCTAAAGAGAATTATCCATTGAATATGGCACTTTCTACCCAACTTTGTGAAGTTATTGGAGCACATATGGGAGATGGATTCACTAATAAATATGGGAGATTGTATATGATGCAGTTTTCTGGAGATAAAAGATTTGATAAAAGCTACTATGAAAAATTTATTATCCCCTATATTTTGAAGGTTTTTCCAAGCAGTAAGCCACATATATCAGAAGAGAAAAATGGAAATTCCTTAAGGGTAACTTTTTATTCAAAACATCTTTTTCTTTTTCTTACAGAAAGAATGGGGTTTCCAGCGGGCAAGAAAACGTTTACAATATGTATCCCACAAGAAATAATGAATTCTGAAGAAAAGTTGATTAATTCAACTATAAGGGGCATATTTGATACGGATGGATGTGTGTTTATAGATCAAAGAAAAAAATATAAAAGACCCTACCCCCGAATTATTTTAGAAATTGTAAGTAGCCCATTGCATAATCAATTAAAAGAATATTTAAAAAAGCACTTTAACATTTATACTATTGAGAAAGAAAGGCCTGGAAAAAATAAGACCTATTCAATTGAAATCTATGGCATAGCTCAATTGAAAAAATGGATGGAGATAATAGGTTTTTCAAATAATCGGCATCTTTCAAAAATCGCCTTGGTAGCTCAGTCTTGGTAAGAGCACGTGCTTGGTAAGCACGGGGTCGCGGGTTCAATCCCCGCCCAAGGCTTTTCATAATGGCTAGGGAAAACAAAATGCAAAATAATGGTGAGAATATTCCTAATAATGCATCCAAAAACTTAAAAAAACCTAAAAACCAGGTAATCTACAAAGTTGCTGGTTTGCTTTTAGGTTTGTATGTGTGCACAATTTTTGCGATTATTATTGCTGATGTAAAAATAGTTTGGCTTCCACAGGATGTTATAAAATCGGCTGTTGAAGACATCAGATATTACATAGCCCACCCTGCCAAGAGCGTTCCAGAAGCTTCTGCACTGTCTTCTGAGCTGCCTGTGGAAGGTTTTGTTGAAGAGCAATTCATCCCCATATTGGAGCTCATTAACCGTGAACCTCAATTCAAATACCTTGTAGACATGGTTGTTAAATATAAAATTCCAATAGTATTGGGAGACGCAACTATGGGAACACCCGGGTATGGTGGGGAAAGGGCCCGATATGATTATCGCTGCCCAGGAAGCCCCATTGGAAAAATTTCTGTGCACCCTTCCCTTGCAAATACTGATGCCAACATACTTGTGCTGGCAGGGATATTGGTGCATGAGCTCTCCCATGCATACAACCGAATTAACATATCAGATTATTACTGCATCGGAAAGGAGTATGTTTCAGATGAATTAAGCGTTCGCAAAAATGAATATGTTTTCATGTATCAATACGACCACAACATGTTTTTCGGACCGTATCCCCATGGCATGATTGATTTGAGAGGAAATATTCATGACTACTGCATATACAGGCATATTAAAGAGCAGGAAGGGTATTCTACCTTTATTGATGACCTTAATTTAACTCCTGGTCCGAATGAGGAGATAATATGCAGCATAGTTTAGTAGCATAATAAAATGCGAAAAACTAATGAATAAAAAAATTAGAAAAGAGTATAGAAGATTGTATTCATGGAAAGAATGTTATTATGGAAAAAGGCATTGCAGATGTATTAAGGGGATATGTTCCTGCAACAAGGGGATTTATTACACCTGCGGAAACAATTTAGCATATGCTGAGAAAGCAGATATTTCCGGTATGAAATGAACCCCCATATTTCTAGTTATTCAGATGAAAACCAAAGGCTTAAATAATTCTCAGAACAGATATTTTCATGGAAAAGTTAAATAGATTAAAGAAGCAGTATGAATCTTTGAAGAAAAAATACAAACTGCCAGAATTCTCTAAGCTAAATGAAGATTTTGAGATAGAAAAATTGCAGGAACATGAAACTGACTTTCTTCTTAGGGAAATAAGAAGGACAATGGTGGAAAAGATTTCTGTTGTTTTGAAATTCCTTGAGATAATGATAAATCCCAATGAAGCATCTCCCCCATTTGTATTCGCTATGATAAAGGAAATGAAACCTGAAATGAAAAAAAGTGTTGAGAATATGTATAAGGAATTGAGCTTGGTTGAAATATCTTCAATAACTCTTGACCTAGATTATGGAGAGAAATCTGAGGCAAAATTCATAAAAGAGCATACAAAGAAGTGGGAAGTCACAAAGAAAGATCTCAGGTCTCTAATAAAAAGCATGGACACTATCTGGAAGTTGGAAAGCAATAAGAAAAGCTATGTTGGATAAATTATTTCTCAGTAAATTAAAAATTGAAAGTAAATTCCATGGAATTTACAGAGCCTATTAGGATTAATGAGGGGTTTGTTTAGAAATTATTTGAAGTGATTGAATATCTCATCCAAGGACATTTCAATTACTGCAAGTGGCTGCTTGATGTTCCAATTGTCAAGAATTTCTGGATGGACTTCTCCGATGAATCCTACTTCCTTGCTGTTTATGATTATTGAGGCGGTTCTTCCATCAATCATGGATTTAACTGGAGAGTCTTTTATTTTATACTCTATGCTGAGCATTCTCATGAGATAATCGAGTGTTTGTTTGAGTTCTGTGAAGTTTGATGGGATGCATGAGATTATGAGATTTTCACTTTCTTTTATTCCAGTTTCGGTTTTTCCCAGAGTGAATGTGGTCCCCATTTCAAATATCTTCTGAGGATAATCCGCGTCTTTGTTTTCGGAAAGGATTCTCAGTGACGGAACAAGAAGATTTGGCCGGAGTATTTTGTATTCGGTCCTTGAATTCTCAACTTCTATTTTTTCAGAGAGCTTTGATTTTTTTGCTTCATCTTCCTTGATAAGATGGTAGGATGATGTTTCCATCAACCCCAGTCCTGTTAGAATGTCTGAAATTTTTGACTTCACTTTGCTTTCTTTGCTTTCCTCACCGATTGTTGCGACCTGTGGAATCTCGGGAATTAGATTGTCATACCCATATGCAATGGCTATGTCTTCAATTATGTCGACTTCGTGAAGAATATCCGTTCTCCAGGCAGGAATTGAAACTATTCCTTTTTTGTAGTCATAGCCCATTCTTGGAAGAAGTTTTGATAAATCTGATTCTGCCAGGTTTAATCCAATGAGTTTGTTTACATTTTCAAGAGAGATTTTCATGTTCTCTGGCTCGAGATTTGGAGTGGTTTCTCTGTCTGTAGAATATGAAATTTCCATTTGATATGCCTCTCCGCCCATGTCAATCAGTGTCGTTACGACCATGTTAAGTATCTTCTTCAGAAGATAAAGGTCAAATCCGGAACATTCTATAAAAACTTCTTTTGTATCCCCTGTTATTCTTCCGGTCTCATGGCTGTTTATGAGAGGAGGCATGGAAAGAATCTTATCATTTGCATCAACAAATACTGGGAAGACTTTCTGGCCTTCGAGAAGAGAAGCATATTCTCTTCCGGTTGGATGCAGTTGAAGTATCTCAAGTCCGTTCATCTCCTCATCAGATTCTAGGGGGATGAATCTTATATCTTGGGGCTTTCTGGCTTCATATTTTATCGGAAGCATTATCTTTTCAAGAGGATAAATGCCTATGGCTGCTTTTTTTCTGCTTCTTCCAAGCGTAAGATGCAATTTTTCCTGGAGATCCATTATTTCCTTTATCTTAGAATCATCAAATTTCAATCCCTTGACTATGGCGCAGGCAGTGAATGGCCTTACGGATTTTACGCTTTTGTCTACAGTGACTTTGAAGTTTTTCTCTAGTTTTTTGATAGCATATTTTTTCAATCCTGTCTCAACTTCAAAATATGCCTTCAGTGCCCTTAGGTATCCTTGGATGGAAAGAACATCCGGCCTATTTGGAAGAACTTCCAATTCTATTTCATCTGCATGGACTGCCTCAACTGGAATCCCCATCAGATTCATCTTTTCCAGATTCTTCTGATCCAATTTGATGAATTTTTCAATTTCTCTCTTAGATATTTTTATTGTTGCCATTTATTTTATCCAAAATCTCCTTGACCTCATTGACTTGAGATCGTTTGAGTATAATTCACGCAGGTCTTTTATCTCATAGGCCATCATCATCAACCTATCAAATCCCGGACCCCAGGCAAGAACGGGGATGTTCTCCCCAAGAAGAGGAATTGTGACTTCTGGCCTGAATATTCCTGCTGCAATGACTTCTATCCATTCTTTCTTCTCTTCATTCCAGACCATCCCTTCAACGCTAGGTTCAGTGTAGGGGAAGAAAGACGGCTGGAACTTCACTTTTTCAAATCCCATTTTCTTTGCAAATTCTTTTAGATATCCCAAGAGGTTTCTGAGATTTGCATCCGGATCTATGACTATCCCCTCTGTTTGATTGAATTCAAATCCATGCTTCCAATCAACCGTCTCGTTTCTGAAGCATTTTCCTATTGAGAAGTATTTGGCAGGGAGATCTTTTTTGTTCAGCCTTGATAATGTTTGGGCGGAAAGAAATGTCGTATGGGTTCTAAGAAGAACCCTTGTTGCAGTCTTTTCATTCCAAAGGTATCTCCAGCCCTTGCTTCCTCCGACTCCGGATTCATGGGCTTTCTTGACTGCTTCAACAAGTTTTTTGTCTGGAAGCTTTGCCGAAACGTCCTTTAGGAAAAAAGTATCATGCATTTCTCTTACGGGATGATCCTGGGCAGTGAATAGTGCATCAAAATTCCAGAATGAAGATACTGTTTTTTCTCCGGACATCTCCTTGAATCCCATTTCAAGCCAGGTCTGCCTTGCATATTCTATTGATTGATTTACAAAATGCTTTCTTCCACCATGGATTTTCGGAACG
>JAHJTO010000036.1 GCA_018829845.1 Nanobdellota archaeon | reverse complement strand
TCTGCTGTTGATGCTTTAAATTCATTAAAGCATGGATACAAAATTAATCTAAAAGATAATTCGAGCGGATTTGAATGGAGCATTTATGTGCCCTTAGAACCAAAATAGAAGAAGATACTAAAAGAATTAGGTGTAGTGGTTAAAAACTAGGGAAAATTTAGGTAATTATGTAATGGAAGACTCAGAGAGTATAGTGTCCGCCACCATGGCCGCTTCCGATATTCCTCAATTCATAGGGGAGAGTTTTTTTGACTAGGCCATTATGATCTTCATTATGATCTACTTTTTGAGGAAAATCCACATGCGAATTGTCTGTATGCTTCTGAACTTTGCTTTTTGGAGCATGCAGGCATTTCCGGACTGCTTTTTCGTGGGGCAGGTATATACTGAATTTTGAGGATTTATTTTTCTTCCTTATGCTTTTCATCCCATTCTGCCCATAGAGTCTTATGAGCCCATATAAGGTGTAATCTGAGTACGACATACTTTTTGATGGGCCTTTCACGCTGTCTCCCATTCCAGCCAAGACATAGGGGCCCAGCCATTTTCCGCAGACAGGATAACTAAACGTTGCCCTTATGATTTCTCTTGGAATCCGCGCAACTATTCTTTTATGATCCCTGACATAGAGACCGGCTGCCATTTTTCGGACAGATTCTGGATGGATTCTTTTTAGGATCTCATCCTCATATGGAAGGTAACTCTGCATTCCGTCCACTTTAATGCCAAGGAACCTCAGGCATGCAGTTATCTTTGAAACCACTTCATGGCTCTTCATATTAGAAAAATCAGGAGCCTCTCCAAACCTTATACCCTGGGTAAATTCACTTTTGAGACCAAGGTATTTATTTGCCAAAACGTCGATCGTTTGTTCTAGAGTATTTTCAAGTGTCATTTTATTATATGTAAATTAATCATCACCAAAAAATCTGCAGTATAGCCAGTGTCGTCTGCCCTCAGGTTGAAACGAAAGTCATCTCTAACGTCTCTGACCTTGTTCCCCATTGAATCAAATATTTTTTCTAAGTCCATTTTAAAAGTATATGAAAAAGAAAGTGTCTGAAATCACTATTTAGGGTGGTCTGCCTTATCTCCATGAATTAGTTCAAGAGGATGTTTCTTACCATGATCTTCATTCAGATGATCATATGCTTTTCCTTTCTTATCCAATATCTGCATTCCATTTCCGGGCTTCATATATCTTGAGAATACCTGTGATGGAAAGGTTTCTTTGATATGCTGGACATAGTCATCGCAGCCCTTCATAAGATAGGCAAAATATTTCATATCAAGGCCAGGATGCTCTTCCTTGAAGGCATTCAGAATTATAATATTCTTGCATATTTCGTAATAGTTTCCAGATTGGACAAACTCCTTCCTAGATTTTTTTGTTTTTTGATCAACAATGGAAGCGCATCTCTTTCCATGATGCATATAAAGTGATTTTATAATTTTAGTACAATAATTTTTTTCTGAAGCAGTGAGACATAAATCTTTCAGGTGTTTTTTTCCTGCTTTGATAAGATTTTGGACTTCCTCTGTGGTTGCAGAATCTATTTTGCTGAGGAGATCATCAAGTCTGTTTTTGTTTTTCAAATGATTCATTGTTTAAACGTAATTTTTCGAACGTTTATAAACCTTTCTGAGAATTGACTACAAGTTAGTGGCATAAATGATTTTCTTACAGTGGTGACAAAATGGTATATACTTCGACGATAAAAGTATATACTTGAAAAAATATTAAAATCTTTCAGAAAAATTCACTGCACTTGAGTCTCAGGCGCTTTTTCTGCAGGTTTCTCTTCTTTTCCAAGCATTGTTGCCAAGGATTGGGGACCCTCTTTGGTCATTTTAAGATTTATTTGAACAATGTCTGCGGACATTGTGTTTGCTCTTACAGTTCTTCTCATTCTTATTCCCTTAACCAAAGTTGGACTTGAGGTCTTTTTCTTCTTGTGCTTCTTTTTCAAGCCAAAGCCCTTCGTCAAAAGAACTCTTTTCATCCCTGTTCCCTCAACTTTTGAATATGCTGGAAATCCCGCCTTATCCGAGGCCCCGGTTATGGTGAATTCTGCACCCTCTAATTCTTTTTTTATTTCTTCTCCAGAAATCTTATCCCCTATCTTCTTACCAATGAAGACTTCCGACTCTGAATCTATGTGGTGGGTTTTTCCCTTGTGACTTAGGTCTAATTTGAATACCATTATTAAAAGTTCTAACTTTAAGGATTTTTAAAGCTTTCCTACAAGGATTATTCAAAAGAAAAAGACATTTAAATGATGCTCTCTTCACTAAATTTGAAAAAGATGGTGTCGGAATTGAAATCTAGGATAACTTCGGCTATAATAATATTAGCTGCATTGGTTCTTTTGTTCTCTCTTCCCAATCTTTTAGTAGGACATGCTGTGGGCGAGCAATATTCTGATATTTCTGGAAGATGGAATGCAAGCCAGGCATTCTTCTTTGATGAGGAAATTTGCAAAAAAAGCCCCCTTGCATCCAGCGATGGCGTTACATTCTTACTTACATTGACCCAGGAAGGAAAACAATTGAAAGCAGAATCTTCATCATTCAATGTTGGAAGCAATGTTTTCAGCAATACATACTATAGCATGGGATTTGCCACTCCAGAATCATTGAATGGAAATGCACAGTATGTAATGGGCCCGGGGGTGCTGAATATTAGCTTCTCAAATATCAAGGTCTTGGATGACTGCAACTCCATGGTTGGGGATGCGAGATTTATCCTTTATGATAAAAATCGTGAAAGGGCGCCATGCACTGGAAATGGCCGGTTCCTTGCAACGAGAATGATTCCTTCAGGATGCGGGATAAAATGTATTGAGAATTGGAGCTGTTCAGATTGGGGAGAATGTAAAAATAGCACGCAGGCAAGGTCATGCTTTGATAATAACTCCTGCAAGAACGAATCAACAAGGCCTGCAGAATCTCAAAGCTGTGAGATGCCGATTGTTACTCTTGCACCCGTTCCAAAAAGCAATGAGTCTTTATGGATTTACATAATTATCATACTCGCAATTCTGATTGCCATCACTGGCACAAAACTCTTGAAAATGCAGTTGAAGAAAAGAAAAGAAAATATGCTTCAAGATCTTAAAAAAGGAATAGAGAATATCAATTCTGCAATGTCTGGGGGAGACAAAATGGAAGCAATGAATCAATACAGGATATTTGGGGAGAAATTCTCAAAGTACAAACCATTCATAAAAGAAGAGGATTACAATAGGCTATATGATGATGTTTTGAAAGCTTACAATAGAATACTTCAATCAAACTCCCAGTTTTGATTTTCCAATATAATATTTTAAAGAGTTAAACTCCCCATGTGGGCTTTGTCTTTCTTTTAATCTCTGCCAGTTCCTGAAGGGTTTGAATCTCATCATAGCTTAGAAGCTCCTTATTATTTTTCAAATTTCTGAATTGATATTCTGTGAGATCAACATAAAGAATGTCTCCTTCCTTAACCTGTCTTCCATAAGTTATTGATGGAAGGGATATTGCAACCTCTTCCCCTTTCTTTGCCTCCTTGACTCCTTTTCCCTTAACCTGCATTGCTTTCATATGGTCTACTGATTTTCCTTCAGCATTGATGATATAGGCATTTTCTCTCAGCTTTCCTGCTTTTACTTCCACCCCGAATATTGCTGGCTTTGATTGTCTGAATACATATCTCAAAACAGAAAGTTTTGCAGGAATTGCAAGTTCCAGAACTTTTTCTCTCTTCAATTCCGCATCTTTTATTATTTTCCAGGCTTCAAAATCCTCGATCAGTTTGTAGATGATATCATTTGTCATCATCTTGACCTTTTCCTCATTCTTCACATCCTCAGAAACTCCCACATTAAATCCGAGAACAACTGCATCGAGCGGATCATTTGAAATATTTGAGGATGCCATGATGGCATCAGTTTTATTTATGCTTCCTATTCCCACCTTTGAAACTCTTATTCCGCTTTTCTTCAATAAAATCATAAGTGCTTCAAGGCTTCCAAGGGAATCTGCCTTTGCAATTATTCCAGTATCATCCAGTTCTATAGTTTGAACTTCTGACTGAACTTCCCTTTCGGCAGAATGTATTTCCGAGGATTTTGCAACCACAAACGGCATTCCTGAAAGAACTTTTGAAGAATCTGGAAATTGCATTCTCACTCCCGCTGCAGCCGTAACCTTGTGAACTGATTTGAATCCTTTTAATGGCATTGCTTCGAACAATGCTCTGAGCTTTGAGATTATTGGTTTGTCGAGAGTTGCAATAACGAGATTATCCCCTATCTTAAGCGAGCCATCGTAAACTATCGCTTCAACATATGTCATGTCTTTTTCTTTTTTGACTTCCAGAACAGTTCCTTTTGTTTGTTTTCCCATTTCCAGCCTGCCCTTTAGGAATCTTTGGGAAATGCCTGAAAGCATGACAAGGAGTTCTGAAATCCCCATATTTTTCTTTGCAGAGGTTGGAACAAGAGCAATTTGTTTTGTGAAATCTGAGACTCTGTAGAAAAGATCGGAATCAAAACCATAGTTTGCCAGGCTCCCCATGATTTTATACATTTTATTATCAAAATCCTGTTTTACATGGGCGGACTGTTTGTCAATCATCTCCATCATGCCCAGTTCAGGCATGGGGTTCCATCCTGCAATAGAATCTACCTTATTCAATGCAACCAAAAATGGAGTTTTATTTTCTTTCAATATTTGGAGGCTTTCCTCTGTTTGGGGCATGAATCCGTCATTTATGTCTACAACAAGTATGGCAATGTCTGCCAGTGCTCCGCCCCGTTTTCTAAGGTTTGAAAATGCTGCATGTCCGGGGGTATCTATAAAAAGAAACCCTGGAATCTCCAGTTTAATGTTGAATTTTTCAAGAAGTCCTGAACATTTTTGTTTTAATATTTCAGATGGAAATGCAGTGAATGAAATCTTCTGAGTTATTCCCCCGGCTTCCTTCTCAAATACACAGGTTGATCTGATTGCATCTAGCATCCTCGTTTTTCCGTGGTCAACATGGCCGACCACTGTTATGATTGGTTGACGAAATGCCATAAAAACCATAGAATAAAGGTGATTAAAAACCTAACGAAAAGGGGGTCGAGAACTATTCTAAAATTATTTGGTTGACTCTCTGTTCTTTGCTGTCCATTTCAGCCTTAATGGATCTCTTCCAAGGATTCTGTTCTTTTTGCATTTTGAGGAACAAAGATTATTAATTTTTCCAGAAATTTCAACGTAAGTTATTCCCCTTCCCATTGGAATCTGCTTTCCGCAGTATGTGCACTTAACCATTTTATATGATTATGTGAATGCTCCCTTCATTACCCCGGTCCTTATTCTTCTTGCTTCGATCTGAGTTTCCCTTAATATCAGAACATCCCTCATTCTCACCGGACCTTTGACGTTTCTTCTCAAGGATTTTCCTTTGTCTGGGCCGGCTAGAACGTGAACTTTAACTTGGGTTATCTCTCCTCTGAACCCCGTTCTTCCAACGATTTCTTCAACAACTGCAGGAACTGCTGCTCCTTTTGGAGTCCTGGATCTCTGACTAACATCTTCTGCCTGCTGTTGTCCTTTTTTCTTGTCTTCAGCCATTTTTTCTTTTTAAGAATTACTTTTTCTTCTTGTCTGATTGGATTTCAGCTTTTCCGGCATCGATTACTGCGACCGAAGCGGTAGATATGCTTATTCCTGCTGCGATTCCTAATTTCTTCTTGCTGTCTACGGTCTCGCATGGAATTCCTTTCTCTTTACAAAGAGCTGCTAGGTGCTGGGTTATCTCCTTAGGAGCTGTGTCTTCAGCCACGACAACCATCTTGGCTTGTCCTCTTTCTATAGCCTTTGTAACTTCATTAGTGCCTTTATCTACTTTGCCAGTTTTTCTAGCTGTTTCAATCATTTGGTATAAATCCATTTTTTGTTTTTCTCCATCATGTGAAAGCTTCTTTCGAAACTCCTCAGCATTAAATGTGAGAAATGTGGCTTTAAAAACATTTGCCTAACATTTCATTGATGTGCGGTTTCTAGAACTGGGACAGGATTGAGCCCTAAAGATTAAGCAAGTTATGCCATACTGCTCTGCAAAAGAGAGCAGTATTTATTCTGTCATCTCTTTTTTGCCTGACATTCCAGCCAAACATTTTCTTATCGGCACTCCATCCGCTTTCAGAATTATTTCTCTTGAAGTATTCTTCAAGATGTTTTGTTGTATCCTCGACAAAACTCTTCATGGCATTTAGCCAGTGCTCACCATGCCCAAGTTTCGCATTTTTCTTTGGAATTATGTAAACCTTTGTTTCTGGGAATAAATTCACATCGCAGGGGTTGCTGTAATATCTGTCTAATCTGATGGAATTTAATTTTATTCCTGTTTCTTTAAGCATTTGCATTGCCTTGTCAAATGCTTTCCTTTCGCTGATCAAACTTGTCCCAAAACAAACATACATCTTCGTTGATAAATCCATCAAAGCAAATTTGTAAACAAAACATTTCTTTGTATTCTCAGATTCTTTTGCTTTGTCCTTAATCTTCTGGACGATTGAACAATAATGCTTGCTGATAAACAAACTGTAACCTGTTGCATCTCCGCAACAGTCAATTTGATTAACATTTTTATTTTTTAATATGATGATCCAGAGATTGAATAATGCAATTTCAACTTCCTTATCAGAATACAATCTTTCAATCGTCTTGTAGCTTCGGTTAATCCCAGTTATGACTGAAAATAATTGCGTCATATAAGCCATCATCCGATTACTTTTTCCAACTAATTGGCTTATCAAAAACAATCTTAATTTTTGATTTATTTTTAGGGAGGGTTTATCGCCTCTTCCTCGATAAAACCTCAGATTTGCAGTTGCTTTTTCAACTAAGGGATCAAGTTCTTTCATCGCTTTTCTGAATCTTTGTTTAAACTCTTTTTCATATTCTACATAATTGACCCCTTTTTGTGGATGATTTTTCTTATATTCCTCTAAAAGATATTCTTCAAGATCCCTTAATCTTTCATGAATGTGTTTTTCCCATATTCTTGCCATTTTTCTTTTCTTAACAAGTATATAATGATATATACTTATACTTATAGGTGATATACTACCGAAAAGCTTATATATACAAGTATATAATGTTATATATGTCTAAAAAAACACTAAGAAGTATAAAACTTGAAAAAGGAAAATTAGAATTGAAGGATGAATTTGAACTCATCTTTGAAAGAACTATCACGAAATTTGGAAATGGTGCAAAAATCGATGCTCCGAAGGACTTACTTGGAAGAAAAGTTTATGTTGTTCTTAGAAAATAGTTCAATCCTGTCCCAGTTTCTCGAAAACCTCGAGTTTTCAGCATGCTCAAGAATTGAAGATATGCTCAAAAGCTTTGCTTTTGGACACACCAAAAACTTCCAGTTTTTCAGTGATTCTTGGACACAGAAAATCTCTTATTTTCTTGTTCTCCAAAGCAGAGCCTTGAGAT
>JAHJTO010000035.1 GCA_018829845.1 Nanobdellota archaeon | reverse complement strand
TAGCATGCAGGGGTGCCGGAGCGGCCAAACGGGCAGGTTTAAGGATTATATCTTTAATGCCAAACTTAAGGTCCTTCGGGGATGAGTAATCCTGTGGCTTAGTGCCTTCGCAGGTTCAAATCCTGTCCCCTGCATCATGCTTTCTTGGCATCTTCACCTGATGTCCCCAGGAATTGGGGCATCTTTCAGATAATCTGCAAAAATATGGGGGATATTCTCGATGCTATCCGTTCGCTTATATCCTTTCCTTCTCGACATTATATTTATACATCTTAGATCATCGGATATCATGGCCAGAATAGATCCTTATAATCATCAAAGGGGTTACACTGCTTGGAAGAAAGCCTCTCAAAACGGAATTAAAGGCTTGAGTGCGGAGAATGGAGGGATCCTCGGACAATATCTGAATGATATGGAAAATGGCTTTAATGTGGCCTTTTCCCACAAAAAGGGGGCAAGAAGCTATGTAAGGCTGAACACCATGAAAGTCCGAATGATGTTTTTAATGCGGGAATTTCATGAGAGATTCCAGATTGATTCTATCACCAATGCAAAAGAAGAGCAGGTTTGTGTTTTTTTCAATGAAATGCGAAAAGGTCTGATAACTAAACGGGATGGTTCGAGCTATAGATCTACAAAGGACTATGTGATAAACTTCAAGGCATTCTGGCATTGGCATCAAAGGGCCAATAGGAAGAAAGGAATTGAAATTCCGGATATAACAGTTGACCTTGATGCATCTGGAGAAAAGCCAAGATGGGTTTATCTGACTGAAGAGGAAATCAAAAAACTTGCAGAAAAGGCAAAGTGGGATTATAGGGTTTTGATATATTTCTTATTTGATTCTGGAATAAGATCCCCCACCGAACTCATGAATATAAGAGTCTCGGACTTTTACAATGATTATAGAGAGCTCAACATAAGACAGGAAACAAGCAAGACATTCGGAAGAAGGATAAAACTGATGATATGCTCTGATTTGATTAAAAATTATATAAAGACCAAGGGATTGAAAGAAAATGACACTCTCTTCAAAACAAAGCATTATGTTATCAACAGATATCTGAAGAGATTGGGAAAAATAGTTTTAGGGGACAGGGAAAGCCCTGCTGGACAGAGATATTCTGAATTGACAATGTATGACTTCAGGCATTGCTCATGCTGCTATTGGCTCCCCAAATACAAATCAGAATCTGCTCTGAAATATCGATTCGGATGGAAAAAATCTGACAAGATCCATTACTATTCTGAGATGCTGGGAATGAAAGACACAATCTCTGAAGAGGATTTGCTTGTGGATGTCACAAGGACAGAGATTGAGCAGAAACTGCAGAAAAGCGAGAAAGAGAAGGAAATAATGAGAGATCAGATAAATGATCTTCAGGCTCAGATGGCTAAAATCTCAGAACTCACTGAAAAGCTGATGATTCTCAAGGAAGGGGATGGCTGAAGCAGAAAACAACACTAAGGGTGATGAATATCTCTTCATTGGAATAGTCCTTGCAGTTTTGATGGCAAAAGTTTATCCCACAATTCAGCCATATCTGCTATACTTTCAAAATCTAGAATCAAAAATCTCTTCTTTTATCTCATTACTTTCCAATGGATTTCATAGCCATCAATTTTATTCTATTATCATAACAGGAGTTGTTTTACTTGCAATTTATGCAGTCTATAAAGCAATCTCTAAAATAATCAAAGTATTCCAGGATAAAAAATATAGAAAAGGAAGGCTCAAGGAGGAAAAAGAATCTATCAAAGAACTTCTGAGAAAGGATGTCAACACTTTGAAAGATGAAGAAATTATAGAAATGATACATGATTTGAAGTATCAATTATTTTTAATGAAGGAATTCAAAGGGCTGAGGGAGTACAAGAAAAGGCTTTCTCTACAATTATGCAAGGCGGAGTGGGTTATTGAAAAGAAAGAGCATGAGAAGGAACTCTGGAAAAGGGAATGCGAAAAAATGGCCATCAATGAGGAAATAGAAAGACTTGAGAAAGAAAAGATGTGGAAAAAGATGACTGAAGAGCAAGTGAAAACCCAGATAGCCATGGAATTCTTAAGAGATGGAGAGGATGCTGTTCCTATCAAAAGGTTATCCAAGAAAGAAATAGACGCTCTTGTTGAGAATGATTATTCAAAAGTTAATGAATAC
>JAHJTO010000002.1 GCA_018829845.1 Nanobdellota archaeon | reverse complement strand
TCATACTGCTCTTTAAGGAATGTCCTGACCTCGTTATTCTTTCGTTCCCACTCCTTGGCAGGGACTCTTTTAAATCTCTTCATTATGGGTGGTTCATTGCTTCTGGCTTCTTTAATTTCTTCTTGAGTTCGCTCTCTTCTACGATTTGGATCAGAGATATGGTCAGGAGGTATGTATCCTTCTTCATGCCCTTTTTTTTGAGGACGATTAAAGGCTTTAGCAAGTTCATTGTCGTAGTCTAAGTCTTCACGACTGATTTCTTCAAGGGCTCCATTTTTTCGTTTACGTTTACGCTCCTCCTCTATTAGTCTTATCTCATCATCGGTTAAGGTGTTTGCATATTCAATCTTTCTTCTCATTTCTTCTGGAAGTCTAGACAAATATTCCTGTTCTATATCTTTCTTAAATCCTAATTTCTCTGCCAGAGCCTTTGCCTCCTTACTGTCTTTCTCAAAGTCATCTGGCAAATCGGATAATAGAATGTTTGATGGCTTGTGAAAATTGCCATTCTTGTCTGGCAGCCACTCATTTTCTGTCAGTATTTTGTAAATATCAGTAGTTTCTTCTTTCTTGCCTGCATTTGCACCACAGAAATTACGATCATTTGCATATTCTAAAATCCCTTTAAGCTCTATTTTGTAAGAGCTATCGCTTTGCGATAAGATTAAAAGTTTCCAAATATAAGATGAGTTGCTATTAAATAAGTTGTTTCTAACGCAGAACTCCAAACCATCCATCGTATAATTGCAAGTAAAGCCCCTTTTATACCTTCCTCGATAGACATTGAATTCCTTTGTTTGTATTTTAGGCTTATTTGCAATATTCAATTTCTCAATGATTATTTTTATTTCAGGAAGGTCGCTATAGAATGTATCCAAGAACCATATCGCTGGGTTCCCATCAAAAAGATTTTCAAGGGCAGTGTCACCTGTATACACATTAGGCAGATAAATCTCTTTTGAGCTTTTATATTTTTGTTTAGACGCTAATTGGTTGGTTGATATCAAGAATGGTATCGTCCCAACTAGCACAGACTTAAAGGGTTGGATATTTTCGGCGGTAGCACTTGATTCTTTTAGTACATGAGAGTATTCTCCCAGCCCTATTTTACAGAACAACATTTTCATTTTTGAGAACAACTCGCTTTGACTTTTGGCCGAAGGCTCAGATTGCAATGCTTTGACAATTTTTCTGATATGTTCAATATTTTCCTCTTTAGAAATATCAATTTCAGAATTAAGATATTTGGGAAAGATATTTTCAATAACTTCCGTTAGTAAATCAGGCTTGTATAGTCCTAATTTCATTAGAAATTCCTGCACTTTAGTCTCGCCAGCAATGGTTTGTTTAACTGTCTGGAAGTCTGAGGGATAGTCTGCAGGCAAATAAGCTTGAGGACTACCATCTTCATTAAATGGAGCAACAAGATTATCATTGGATAAGCGAATGAATTTCTTTTTCCTTAATATTGAAGACGGCTTATTCCACAAGTCATCTGGTTTTAAAAGGAATGAATAGAATTTTACAAACCACTCATCAGACTGTATTTTCAAAAAATCTTCATTCAAAAGGTTTGCAAAAGTTTCTGGCCTTACTATTCGAATCTCTAATTTTTTGTCAAGATAACCCCACAGCGGCGAGTTCTCCGTTATATTTGAATCAACCCACTGGCAATCCTCTTTTCCGAATAGTAATGACAATTGTCCAGTTCCCAACAACTCTATTAAACCTCCGCCTCTTTCAAGAAAGGCTTGTTTTGCACTTATATGACTGCCATCATTTGCAGGCAAAAGCTTTTCATTGCTTTTGAACTTTTCTAACACAGCATTGTATATTGGGCGAAACATGTGGCCTTCTGGAAAATCATCTTCAGAGATTGGTAGCACATTCAAAAAATCCACGGTTAATAACCCCGACTCTTTAATCTTTGAAATGCTATCAGCCACCAACAAAGCAGTCTCCTTTATCAATTCCTTGTTCCACTTGTCCTCTTTGGGGATGTTATCTCTGGCAGGTGTAGTCTTGTATGGTCCCTGAATGAGAAACTTTAGATGGGTC
>JAHJTO010000034.1 GCA_018829845.1 Nanobdellota archaeon | reverse complement strand
ATTTTTCTTAAAATCCCGTCCCAGGAACCAACAGGATAAATCTTTATTTTAAGATCAGGCCTTATCTCTTTGTTTAAATCCCAATACTTAGCGAGCATAATGACTTCTGCCCTGCTCTTCTCTGCTATCTCTTCGCTAGATTCAATACAGGCTTCAACAAATACATCCAGTTCGAAGCTTTTTACCACTTCTGATTTTGATATTCTTGGACCTTGCGTATGGGTCCGGTTTGTGAGGTAGATTCCAAGGAATTTTTCTGGAAAATATCTGTTTAGATAATCCTCCGTTCTTTTCTGAAACTTTTCCATTTGATCAATTATAGCATACACTTCATGACCATCATTTGCTATTTTTTCTATTCCCCTTACAGCCTCACCATGGGGAAGAATTCTGAATAGGCGAGGATGATTGCAAAAATTCTTTATTAAATTATGGGCCCCTTCAAGAGGAATATTCAGGCGTCTTGAAAGGCATTCTGGAAAATTATGGGATGGCAAATCCTCAAGAGTCATGTTGGTACGATGTTTTTTATTGCAGTATTCTAACAGTGACTCGCTAAATGGAAGAAGGATATCATTGATTTCAAAGCCCATTTTAAGTTTTGCCTTTTGCATTTCAAATTCTTTGATAGGATGTTTATAAGTCTTGCTATATGCTTGAAATTTTCCTAAAAAATCTGAAAAAATTATTTCCAATTCACTTCAACATCATCAGTTCTTTCGTAAGGGAAAATATCAATTTTTGGATTTCCTTCCATCTTATCGTGCTTGACAGAATTCTTTCCGCATAAAATTCCAAGCCAGGCAATCATGGCCCCATTATCTGTCAAAAATTGGCGTTCGGGACAAAAGAATTTTCCACCCCTTTCAAGACACATTATCCCCCCCATTTCCTGGAGCCTCTTATTTGATGCGACTCCTCCTCCTAACAAAAGCTCTTTTTTGTGGAGATGGGCCATTGCTCTTTCTGAAACTTCTATGAGCATGGGGAATGCTGTTTCCTGAAGAGAAAATGCAAGATCTTCAATTTTATATTTTCCAGATTTAAATTTCTGTTCTAAATTTGTGAGCATTCCTGAAAATGAAACATCCATTCCTTTTACAACATAGGGAATTTCAATCAATTCCTTCCCTTTGTCAGCAAGTTCGGAAATTTTTGGACCTCCCGGAAATCCAAGCCCGGCAGATCTTGCGAAAGTGTCAATAAAATTTCCAACCCCCATGTCTAAAGTTTCTCCAAAAACTCTGTATTTTCCCCCAGTGTAGGCGATAACTTGGGTATTTGCTCCTGAGGCATAAAGAAGAACGGGATCTTTAGCCTTTGTGAGCAACTTTCCAATTTCAAGATGAGCAATGCAATGATTAACCCCTATAATTGGCTTCTTCAGCTTCAATGAAAGCTCTTTTGCGAATCTTATCCCTGCGTGCAGGCATGGAGCAAGTCCCGGGCCACGAGAATATGCTATTAAATCAATCTCTTCGAGAGATATGCCTGCATTTTCAAGAGCGGTGGCAAGAACCCTCTCCTTAACAGCAATGTGATGTTTTGCAGCCTCGCTAGGGATTATTCCCCCCTTTTCAGTCTTATATCCGTCGAGAACATTGGCTATGACTTTTTTATTCTTGATTATCCCTATCCCAAAAGTATGGGCTGTGGATTCTATTCCTAGGCAGATGAATGGCTTTGTCATTTTCTATTATGTTAAAAAATCCTTGAGGATTTTTGGCATGGCAAAAACACCTAAATGGTGTTTTCCACCATATAAATGTATAAAAGGAGATTTTTAATGCTTTCCCGTATGGAAATCCAAGAGATGAAATTGATTTATCCTGCTTTTTCAAAGCATCTGTTCTATTTCAAAGACCATATCTCAAAATTCGTTCTTGAAAAAGGATATGTGCCCCTGAATCCATTTAATATCCATGGATATTTCATGCTTGACACTCTTCCAAGGGATCTGATAAGATGCTCAAACAACAACCTTGTCAAGAGAGCTGATGGAGTTCTTTTTGAAATCAGGCTTGCGAAAGAATATAACAAGCCAATAAGATATTTCGAAGTGATAAAATCCAAAGAGATCATGGAAATCACGAAGGAGCAGCTAAAATTCGAAGATGGCCTTGAAAGATTTCTTCACGAGCTTTAGATCTTCTGAAAAATAAAATGTGAAAGAATATGCTCGGAAATGCAGAGCATTTCCGGCAATGTTAAAATAAAAAATAAAATATCAGATTAAAAGAAGAATCTTACTTCTTCTTTTTCTTTTTGCCGCCTCTGGCCATCTTAGCTTCACAAACGTTTCCTTTTCCGT
>JAHJTO010000033.1 GCA_018829845.1 Nanobdellota archaeon | reverse complement strand
TTAAGTTTACCTCTTTTTCAGAGATTTTTATCTTTCTCATAGATATCTATAGATATCTTAAGTATTTAAACCTTTTGGTCAAAACATGCAAAATTAATTTGGACAAGCTCTACGAGGGAAAGTGCAAAAGTCTAGGAAACGAAATATTTATAAACCCCTTATTTCTTCAGTTTTTATCAAACAAAATGGCAAGAGAAAAACCAAATCTGAATGTTATTTTCGTTGGTCACGTTGATCACGGAAAATCCACAACAGTCGGAAGACTTCTTTTCGAAGCTGGAGATATTCCGGAGCAAGAAATGAGCAAGCTTAGGGATGAAGCTGAAAAGGTTGGAAAGAAAGGGTTTGAATTCGCTTTCGTCATGGATCAGATTAAAGAAGAAAGGGATAGGGGAGTTACAATTGATCTTTCTTACAAGAAATTCAAGACAAAGAAATTTGACTGCACCATCATTGATGCACCTGGACACAAAGACTTCGTTAAGAACATGATAACAGGAGCTTCCCAGGCAGACGCAGCTTTCCTTGTCGTTGCAGGACCAGAGGGAGTTATGCCACAAACACAAGAACATGCATTCTTGCTTAGAACAATGGGAGTCCAACAGGTTGCAGTATGGGTAAACAAGATGGACATTGCAAAATACGATGAAAAAGTATTTTTAAAAGTCAAAGAAGACTTGACAAAATTATTGATGAATGCTGGATTCAAGATAGACAAGATACAGTTTATCCCAGGTTCAGGATGGATAGGCGACAACTTGATTAAAAAGTCTGAGAATATGAAATGGTACAACGGACCAACACTTCTTGAACAGATAGATTTATTCGAAATTCCTAACAAACCTACACATCTTCCAATGAGAATGCCAATCCAAGACGTTTATGAAATTACAGGAATTGGAGTAGTTCCAGTTGGAAAAGTCGAGACAGGAATAATGAAACCTGGTCAGAAAGTCATAATCCTGCCTGGAAGATCTGGAAAAGGCATTGAAGGCGAAATCAAGACAGTTGAAATGCATCATGAGGCTCAACCAGAAGCACTTGCAGGAGACAATGTCGGAGTCAACATAAGGGGAATTGGAAAGAAGGACATTGCAAGAGGAGACGTAATTTCAGAAGCTGCTAACCCTCCAACAATCGCTGAAGAATTCACTGCAAGAATTGCAGTCATAAATCATCCAACTGTTATAGCTAAGGGATACACACCAGTGTTCCACGTTCATACAGCACAGGTTCCATGCCAGTTCATTGAACTGAAGCAGAAACTTGATCCTAGAACGGGACAAGTTGCTCAGGAGAATCCTGATTTCTTGAAGAACGGGGATGTGGCAGTCGTAGTAATTAAGCCTATGGGCAATCTTGTGATTGAGAAGCAATCAGTGAACCCTAACATGGCAAGATTTGCAGTAAGAGATGCAGGAGCGACTGTGGCAGCTGGAGTATGCATTGATCTTGTTCCTAAAAAGTTAGCCAGCAAGTAATAATGTATTTCCTTTTTTTAAAAAGCTATGCAGAGAGCAAGCATTGTAAAAACCCAAGGTTTTTAAGCATATGCTTGTAATTCAGTAACATAAATGAAATGGCATTAGCAAGAATAAAATTAGCATCAACAAATATTGAAGAATTGAATAATCTTTGTACTGTCGTAAAGGATATTGCTTCTAAGTCCGGAGTTGTCATCAGAGGACCAATCCCCCTTCCAACAAAGAAATTAAAGATCACAACAAGAAAGAGCCCATGCGGAAACGGGACTGCAACATTCGATCATTTTGAAATGAGAATCCATAAGAGAGTCATTGACTTGCCTATGGATGAAAGAGTTCTTCACTCAATCATGAGAGTTCCAATCCCCAGGGAAATCAACATAGAAATAGAAATGATTGATTAAATTTTCCTTTTCCCAAATTTTTTGTTAAACAATTTTTCTAAGATTAATTAAATTAATAAATCGCCTTCTACTGAAATATACATGGCTGATTCGAAACCATTGGAAATAATCATTAATTGTGGCGACTGTAAAGAAGAAACTGAGCGCACTTTAACGAATGAAGAATGTGATTCTTCAACGATATATGGGCCCAGGAGAGAGTTTATACTTCTCAATAAGCCATTCCACACCTATGACTGTGCAATATGCCTGACTTTATGCAAATATCTTGAGGAAAGAAGAGAGAATTATGATAAAATGAAAGAAAGGAGGAAAGATAAATGACCAATGAAATGACTGGCGAGGATTATGTCAGAAATTGGTTTGTGATATTTCCATATAAAAATATGGAAATGATAAAGAAAGTCTATGAAGAATTGAAACTTTTGAATTTTACAACCAGCATCATAGTAATCAATGATGATCTTTCTGAAAAGCAGGAAATTATTTACACTTCTTTCATAAATAAAAGCTTGAAATACAACGGATTTATCGGGTCTTCATCTTCACATGAAAAACACATATTGGAAACAATAGAAGACATGGGCGGGTGTGACGGGGATGAACTGTACATTTTTAAGGATGGAAAACTAATCCATAAGAAGGCGGATCTTCTAAGATTATAAAACAATGGCAATCAAACAATACGCTTGTAAAGAAATGAAAAGAATGACTAATGTAATGAAAAAAGTCAAAGTAATCTCCAAGGATAAAAACGCCAAGGAATTCCATGACTTCGCCTCCAATTACTACAAGGACGGCCTTTATTTCTTCAAAAAAGAGCAATATGAGGAGGCTTTTGAAGCGTTCATAATCTCCTGGGCATATCTCGACATAAGCCTTAAATTGGGCTTTATTGAGGCTTCAAAAGATGTCAGGGAAATGTTTACTGCTTAAAATGGATATTGCAAGAAAGAAGAGGATTGATTCTTATTATAAAAACAAGATTCCAAATGTTGAAATTCTGGTAGATAATGTGTGGGATCCGCACAATGCATCTGCCGTTCTAAGGAGCTGTGATGGATTTGGAATATCAAAAGTAAATCTTTACTACACTTACAATCAATTCCCGAAACTCAAAAGCATGGGAAAGAAATCTTCATCATCAGCGAACAAATGGCTGAAGATTGAGCGAATAAAAAACCTCAAAGAATTTGTGAAGGAAAAGAAGAAACAGAGATTCAAATTCATGGGGGCAGACATCCAGAAGTCAACAAATCTCACAAAATTCAAATTTCCCCCAAAATGCATAATCTGCTTCGGAAATGAGAATCAAGGGCTTTCAAAAGAGATCAAAGAAGCATGCGACTCATTCATATTCATCCCAATGGCCGGATTTGTGAGAAGTTTTAACATCTCCGTCTCCGCAGGAGTCATACTTTATGAGCTCTTCAGGCAGAAGGGAAAGAAATTAAAGCTCACTGATCTTTCTGTCAATAGAAATCAAAATGACTAATATGTTATTTGTTTGCAGAAATAATCAATTAAGAAGCAAAGTAGCTGAAGATTTCTTTAAACAATTCAATAAAAATCCAGAGCACAGCGCAAGAAGTGCAGGAATTCTTTCGGGAAATTTAATAAATCAGGATCTTGCGAGATGGGCAAATAGGATAATTATTGTTGCAGACAACGTTTCTCCAAGCATGATAGAGGAAAAATATGGCAAGAAAGTGGAAATCTGGGGAGTTTCATCAAATGACAATAATCTTTACAGAGAGATAGAAAACAAGGTTAAAACACTGTTGGGAGAGATTGGCAATGCTTAAAAGTAGCAACACCCTCATAAAAAATGTCATGAAGGAAAGAAAATTGGAAGAGCGGGTCGAAAGAAGTTGGGAGAAATATTCTTGGGAGGCAGTTGTGAGAGTGCATGATTTATATTTGAACAGAAGATGCTGCGCAAATCTTTATGATTCCATGCTGGAGGGCATGAAGAAAGCAGGGGTTTTATCGAAAGAACCTATAAACAATTATGGGGTGTTTAGCGTAATCCATATGATCCACAATCCAAGAAATTCTAAAGGAGAGATATTCTATTTCACTTCAAAAAAGAGTGCAGGGACTTACAATTCTAAAAGACATAAATCCCTCATGTCCACTCATGAGATTAAAAAAATAACCCCTCATATGTTCACTCCAGAGGGCAAACCATTATACTGCTGAATTTATAATAATTCTTTTAAACTGTCTTTCTGTTAAAAATTCATGAGAAACGGCTTTTTGAGAACGCCATTCGGACCTATGTATTCTGAAAAGACAGGCACGCTGCAGACTTTTGTAAGAAAAGCCAGAATAGCTCACAAAATAATATTATGTTTCAATCATGAATGGGACACCAGATATGGAGAAAATGTCAGCTCCACCCATGATAAGATACAAATACCTTCAATAAGCTCGAAGAATACTATTGATGTTTACAACTATTCTCTGAATTATGTAAGAGACAATAAAATAAAAGATCTCTCAGACATCGTAATGGTTATAGACGAAGCTCAGTTCTTTGATGATGAAATAATTGAATTCTGCAGAGAATTCAAGAAGTATCTTGAGATTAATGTGGCTTTTTTAGATAGGAATTATCTCGGGCAGCCTTTTAAATTTAGAGATTCTCAGAGAAACGTGTCCGAATTAATCGCTCTCGCAGATTATAGAATAAGGACAACAGCGACATGCAGCAAAATGCAGCTCCAAAATGGAATATTTAAGCCATGTGGAAAAGCAGCCACCTTGACTCAGCTTGAATGGCCTGTAGACGGCCCCCATAGTGGGAAGGTGATACTTTCTGAGGAAGAATTTGGAGAATATAATAAATATATAGAAAGTGTAGAAAAGAAAAAATCTGGAGTAGGGGATTCCCAAATAAAAGTTGGAGCAAGAGATTACAAGGTAAGATGCGAGGATTGTTTTGTACATCCCCCCAACACTTCCAAATATTCTATTGAGAAGTTTTATCAATCATTGTAAAAGTAAACTCTGAAAACTTTAAAAACCGAAAAGAAGTAGCATTTCTAAGCCCAGATGGGACAATGGTACTCCGCCAGCCTGGAATAGCAGAGTATTTGATCAACTAAACTGGATCTGATGATGGTGAATCTAAGTTTCAGGATCATTTGCGTGTCATGCTTAACAGCGAGCTGGTTTCTCGCAAGGGATGTGCAGGTTCGATTCCTGCTCTGGGCGTTTACTTTCAGCGTCGATAAAATGCGATTTACCGATGGAGATGGGGCGGTTCGAATCTTGGACGGGGCTGTAGAAAACCTAGCGGTTGTTCTGACAATCACCTTCCCTTCCAATAGCAATCAACCCTCCTTACTTATCGACGTTTTCTACCGACCGTGCAGAGGCCAAGAGAAAGGTTTAAATAGTTATATAAGTATATATAACCATGACAATGAGCCAGGAATTGAAAAACAAGGGCATTTTGCACTATCCCCAATTAAACACTGTTTTAATGGTTGAGGAATTTATTAAAGAGAATTCTGGCGAATACAAGAAAAAAGCTCTGTGGGAGAATCTGCCAAAACAAATGATGTATCAGACATTCTGCGTTGTTTTTGATTATTTATTGTATTCTGGAAAGA
>JAHJTO010000032.1 GCA_018829845.1 Nanobdellota archaeon | reverse complement strand
TAGGATTCACAAGTTTTATAAAGAGTTTTTATCTAATGGGGATATGGTGACCGGACTTTGGATATTAATCGTAATTCTTGTGCTAGTAGCTTTAGTGTTCACGTATTACTTTAACAGACTAGTTATCCTTAGTCAAAGGATAAAGAATTCTCTTTCACAAATCGATGTTCAACTTAAGAAAAGAGCAGAGTTAGTTCCAAATCTTCTTGAATCAGTCAAGGGCTACGTAAAACACGAGAAAGCAGTCATGACCAGTGTCACAAATGCCAGAAAAGCATTGCTTGGGGCTGGAGACATTGTAAATAAGATGAAAGCAGGAAATGTCCTTGAATCCGCACTAGGCAGATTATTTGCCATAGCAGAAAATTATCCTCAATTAAGAGCAAATGAAAACTTCCTTCAGCTTCAGCAGGAACTTTCAGCCATAGAAGATAAGATTGCTTACGCAAGACAACACTACAATGATTCAATACTTTCATACAACTCTACATGCACAACTTTCCCTGGATTGTTCTTTGCTAAGATGTTCGGAAAGAAAGAACAGAAATATATCGAGATTCCTGTAGCCCAGAAAGCAGTTCCAAAAGTAAAATTTTAATTTTTCTATATTTGTATCACCATGGTAAAAATAATTACACGAAGTGGGATGCAGAGTAATGGGGGGAAAGGTGATTGTCAGGAAAACCCTGGTTTTCCTACAGGGGTGGCATTTACATGAAAGTTTCCAAGGGAGATACATTATATATAGGGGGCGAAAAATATAATGTAATAAAGGTCATGAGGGAAATAGATAGATATGATTCAAAAAATAAAAAGTTGGTTGGCCAACATATGGAAATAGAACTTAGCAATTCTGGAGAGGATGCAACCCATATCCTAAAAATATATTCGGATGATAAAATAATCCTAATGAATAGGGCAAAACCTCAAAAAGGCATAATCTTTAATTACATACATGGCAAGAATATACCATTGGATTCGATAAAAGTTGAGAACAAATGATAAAAACTTATAAACAAATCGCGAAGTTGGACGCTGAAAAAGGGGAAGTTGATTGTCAAGAAACCGGAGGGTTCTTACAATGGAAAGAATAAACTTCGATGATCAAATTTCAAGGAATAAGTGGAAGTCCATCTCTCTCATAGTAATAATCTTCCTTGTCTTCCTTCTTTTAGGATATGTAATCTCAATGTTCTACTCAGAAGGGGTTTTCTTCCTGATTATGATTATTTCAATAATTGTCTCCCTAGGGTATATTACTATCACTTATTACAATTCTGATAAAATTGCATTATCTTCTGTTAATGCTAAGGAAGCAAAAAGAGCAGACTATCCCCAACTCTATCATTCAGTGGAAGGATTAACTATTGCTTCTGGACTTCCAATGCCTAAAATCTATGTTATGCAAAATGATCAAATCAATGCATTCGCTTCTGGAAGAGATCCAAAACATGCAGTAATATGCCTAACAACGGGTGCTATAAAAAAACTAAACAAACAAGAATTAGAAGGAGTTATAGCTCATGAATTATCCCACATAGCAAACTATGACATTAGGTTCATGACGCTTACAGCAGTAATGGTGGGTATGATAGCAATAATCTCTGAACTGTTCCTGAGAAGCCTATGGTTTAGCAGCGGTGACAGAGACAGTAAAGGAGGAGCAATATTATTAATAGCCGGAATAATTCTTGCAATACTCGCCCCAATCGCTGTCAAATTGGTTCAACTGGCAATTTCAAGAAAGAGGGAATTCGTAGCAGACGCATCAGCAGTAAAGTTTACAAGATATCCTAATGGCCTCATACATGCTTTATCCAAAATAAAAGATGATCAACCAATGAAAGTAAACAAAGCCGTTGCCTCATTATTTATGTCAGATCCATTCAGAAGAAAGGTTTCAGGAATGTTTTCAACACACCCTGATATTGGTGAAAGAATCAAGATTTTAAGGAAAATGTAATCATGCCCCGTCTGAGGTCAGGAGAGATTCGGACATTCGATGCTCCGTCCGGAACCACTGATTCCTACTTGTTTTGTCCACTTCTTATGTTATTTATCATCGACAAAGTACTTAAATTCATCTGATCGTCCGACAGTGATGACAACAAAAATGATAACATTTTCCTAATATAGCTAATAACAAATTTGATGTTATTTTTGATGACTTATTTGTCAACTTATTAAGTATCTTTTCTTGATATAATCTATAAATGACTTCTCATTTTTTTCTATCTGGTATCTGTCTAAAACATCATAATAATTCTCTATATCTCCAATGGGGATGTCTACTAATAGATAACCTTTTTTCCATAAGATCCAATTCATCAATAATCTTGAAAGCCTCGAATTTCCATCAGTAAATGGCTGTATTGAAATTAACTTTAAATGGATCAAAGCAGCTAATTCAAGTGGGTGTAATCTTCTATTTTCTGATCTGTACCATTTAAAGAAGTTATCCATCTCTTTGTCAACTACTTCCCATTTTGGCGGCACATAAGAAGTTCCTGCAATCTTCACATCTCTTTTTAATTCACTTCTTAGTTTCCCGGCTATGGAGTCATTAACTCCTGATAGTAAAATTTGGTGTAGCTTTTTAATAAATTTAATATCTAATTTTCCCTTGTACTTAGTTATAGCAATAATGCCTTTTTCATGATTCTCAAGTTCTTTTACAATTCTTAAATTCTTAAATCCCTTTGGCATGATGCCTTCTCTTAAAATAATCGCAGTTTGTCTTAGAGTCACATTGACCCCGGAAAGTTTACTGCTATCATAAGTAAATCTTATTATAAACTCCTTTAATCTGTCTTGTTTTTCTAAAGAACTCAGCTTTCTCAGCTCCTTTTGATATTCTACTTTCTTTTGCTCTATTCTCTTGATATCTTCGCTAGAAAAAAACATATATCTCTCCCCAGATAATTCTTTTAAAAATTCCTTCTTTAAATGCTCTAGTCTTGCTTTTGGAGGGAGAGTCTTTCCAACATATCTTTTCTTTTGAATAACTTTTTTCCCCTTTCTAACAGAATGAATCATCACCCAGTACTCCTTGTTTTTTACTTTCATCTTTTTAAGGAATACCATGGTGAAGTTATGTACTACTCTTATTTAAAGCTTATGGTTAGGCATTACAAAATGTAAAATGTTATAAATTATTGTATTGCTGCCGACAAGGAAGGGGGTTGATTGCTATTTGAAGGAGGGTTGATTGTCAGAAAACCTGCGGTTTCCTACAGCCCCGTCCGGGTTCAAAGCTTGAACAAAGATGTAGGTTTTTCTCTCATTGATAATGAGACCTTAAGATTGAGGTCCTTTCTTTGTTTTAGCAGATGGTCAAATGTTTCCATTGCCAATTTTTCAGTGTTGTTTGTCTTGCTTAAGTGCGAGAGCACTATATGTTTCAGTTTTGGACTTCCATGTTCTAAAACACAAAGCGCTGCCTGAAGATTTGAAAGATGCCCCGTATCGCTTTTTATCCATTCCTTAATGAAATAAGGATATGGTCCTCTTTCAAGCCGGATCTCATCATGGTTGCTTTCCATAAATAAAAAGTCAGAGTCTGAAATATGGGAGATTACATTCTCACACCCATAGCCTAAATCAGTTATTATTGAAACCTTTTTGCCATTCCACACATTATATGAAACTGGATCGGCAGCTTTATGGGATTTTGAAAATGCCTCAACCTTCATTCCCCCAACTTCCATAGTTTCATTGTTCTTGATGTATTTTATCAAGTCCACATTTGAACATATTTTTGCGGCCTTTGCAGTCTTTTTTGTAACGAATATAGGTACTCTGAAATGTCTTGCGAACACATCTGCACCCCTGATGTGGTCTGAATGCTCATGGGTAATAAATATCCCTCTTACTTTTTCAGGGTTTTTCTTGAGGAGATGCATTCTGTCAACAATCTGCTTTGAGGATATCCCTGCATCTATGAGGATTCCTTTTCCATTATTCTCTACATAAAAACAATTTCCAGAACTTCCAGATGCCAGTGCCGCTACTTCCATGCTTTTTCCCCTCTTTTTCAGGAACTAGACAATGAACCCCTATTTATAATTTTAATGCTGTTGCAATAGAAATTCTTATAAACTTCTGAAGTTCAAAAAAAAGAATGATATTCCTAGATGTTGAAACCACTGGATTGGATAGAAAGGCATGTTCCATGGCCAGTGTGGGAATCTACGATAACCTTACTGGAAAGGAGTTTTATGAAGAATGTGGGATCTTCGGGGGTGCAAAGATAGAACCAAAAGCCCTTGAAATTAATGGTTTTACTGAAGAACAACTAATAGATCCTGATAAAAAAACTCTGGAAGAAGTTCTCCACGATACCTTGGAATTTATTAAAATGTCTCCAAATAGAACAATTGCGGGGGCAAATACTGAGTTCGATAGGGAGTTTATTCAGCGAGCCATAAGAAAATATGAAATTTTAGATGAGTCCGGAAGACCCCTTCATTTTGGAGGAGGAGCAGGGTATGATCTTCTTCCAATATATATGGGGCTTTGCGAATATAGGGGGTTAGAAATTCCAACAAAAAATGAGAGAAATTCAGTATCCCTTGATGTTATCCTCTCCGCAATGGGTCTTGGTCCAGAACCAAGACCGCATAATGCCCTTAGGGGAGCAAAATTAGAAGCAGAAGCTCATTCAAGGATGATTTATGGAAGAAATCTCATTGAAGAATACAAACATCTTCCAATTCCTGCAATCTGGGCAAAGTAATTATTCTGTTCAACCATGATACTTCTTTCGTTGATCATATCCTGGAAGGCCTTCTCTGAATCCAACCTTTTTCAAATGGTTATGGATCCTGGTAATATAATCTAACCCTATGCCCTTCTTTATAGAAATATTCCTACACCCCATATCTAGGATTTGGCCGTAGGTTTTTATGTCATTGTTGAGGAATATATTTTTTAATCTGAGATTTGATTCTAGGAATTTTTGATCTATGCATTCGTCCCTTTTTCCAACCATATTAATGACAACTGAAAAGGAAGGTTTAAATATTTCGCTGTCATGATGACTTTATGGCAACCACCAAGGTGTTAGTTCATTGAAAGAAAAGATTCTTCTAGCCTTGCTCTTAATAAAAAATCATCCAATAACAAGCTTTTTAATTCTCCTTTAATTAGGAAAACTATGAATGATTCGAAACTTCAAAGGTTTCGGGCATACCAGAAATCCCCCTGGATTTCTAAGTATGACGGTAATGGCGTAATGGTAGCGTCAGAGCCTGTGGCGCTTTGGGCGTGGGTTCGATTCCCACTTACCGTCCTAAAATCCTTTCGGAAAAGGTTTAAACGTCCCGCTAGCATCTGTATGGACTGGGCATTATGCACATAAAACTCCCCCTCAATCAGTTTTGACCAGAATAAGCCTTGCTCTTTTTGACAACATTGTTCAATTGATTTAATGTTTTAATCATTAAGGCATATTTGGCGTTAGAGTTTTTATCGAGTCTTGAGTAGAGCCACCAAAAGTTTATCGCTAATTCCCGAATTAATAACGGAAGGATCGTATCTTTTTCCTTTTTAGTCAAAGGCAATATCTTTTCATATTCCCCAAGGAACTGTTTTTCTTTTGTTTTGCTCCAAGGATCCGGATAGCCCGCTCCCCTTACCGCACCGGCCACGTCTTTTGCCCTTGGACCTTCTGCAACATTGTCAAAGTCCAGAATACCTGTAATCTTTCCGTTTTTGTACAATATATTGGATGGGTTAAAATCTGAATGGGTGTATATCATTCTTTCACGGCAATAAATGTTCGATTTTTTAATTATCGCCTTTATGAGCTCGCAATTTCTCAAATAAAGCCGGTCTGTTTTGTTCTTCGGCCTTTTTTTGCTTGTTTTGTCTATTTCATGGACAATCCAATTAGAATCGCGGGTCAAATTTATCTTGCCCACCCTGAATTTTTCAACGTATTTATGATAAGTTGCCACCAATCTGGCTAGTTCTCTGAACTCTTTGCCAGTCAATTTTCTTTTTGTTTTTCCATCTAAATATCTATATGCCCATACCACCCTGGAACCGAAGATCATCAAAAACGCCCCGGATCTGCCTCTTATCGGACTTGGTAGGTCATAAGGAAACTTTCTTTTCGATAGATAATCCAGTATTTTGAATTGTAGCAGAAGCCTTTTCTTTTTTCTATCATTGTATCTCTCTGCAAACTTTATGACATACTTTCCCCTATCAGTCTCTAACTTTAAGGATCCGGAAACCAACCCTTTTGAAAATCCCCTTGATTTTCTTATCTTGCCAAGCTCAAAAAAGTCAGAAATCTTTTGGAGGCCTATTTTATTCGCGTTCATATTATTATTAGAAACTGGCAGGTTTTTAAATTTGGCCCTTGGAAGGATTTATAAATTTGCACAAATTATAAGGATTAATGAAGGAACTGATCAGCGTTATTCTTCCAGTTTACGGCAATTATGACCGAGAAAGATTCAAAGTCGTTGTTGATTCTGTCAAGGCACAAAGAGGGGTGAATGTTGAGACGGTTTACCCCGATTTAATCGGGCAGCCCATTTTAGCCAAGTTGATAAACCATGGAGTCAAACAATCAAGGGGGAAGTACATATACATCTCTGACAGAGATGTTGCTCTCCCCAGCAAATACTTCTTAAGAGATACAGTCGGGCTGTTTGAAAAAAGAAGGAAGGTGCCCATTGCCCGGCCTTCCATGAGACGATTGCTTCTGGAGGACTGGGAGACTTTCAAGTCCGAATATGAGACAGCAGGTTTTGAAATCTTCAAAAAATTAATCTATGATCAGAGGTATGTTGTCAGATTCGGGCACAAAAGAAAGAGATTGAAGGTTATCAGCAGGCTTGAACATTGCAAGACTAGAAATTTCATAGCTTCTGAGAAAGACTATTTAGAGTTTGTTTCCAATAAAAGAGACTGGAAGATGGAGCCAAAATATTTCAGCAGAGACACACACTATAGCGGGACCATCCTGACTAAAAAACAATTTGAAGATGTCGGCGGATTCTGTGCAAAGTATGTTGGCTGGGGTTGTGAGGATGTGGACTTCCAATTGAAATTAAGGAGCAGATTCGGACTGACTTATTTCCCAAAGATTAGAGAATTGGAAGTCATACATTTAGACCATACCAGGGAATACTATTCTCCAGCGCAATGGCTGAGAAATTCGAAGATATTGGATGAAAGAAGAAAGATCGGCGCGGATGCTTGCATTCTGCAGGACATAAAGGACAACTTTGGGTAAATTAGCCGCTTAGGGTCGCTTAGCAGCCCAAATTATTAACTACTAAATAATGACTAAAATATAAAAGTTTATAAATTCCAGCCCCTTACTAATCCTAGCATGGCATATCTATTATCCAAGAGAGGCAACGCAAAGATTGAAGATGGCTTGGTTGTTAAGTTATCTCCTGATGAGGCAAAAAATGTCGACCGTTTGTCAAAAAGAGAGATAGCCCTCAGGTCCAGGGGCCTGGCAATCTCCAATCCCCAGGGAGTCCTTGTTGAAAGAGTAAACAAGACATTCGCACAGCATTACTATCCCTTGTCTATAACAGATTACGCTGAAGCCGCATATAAAAACGAAAAAAGCAACCAACAGTTCCCCATACTGTCTATAGATGCCCATGACGTCATCGGGTGTGATTTTAAGTGCCAGGATTGCCTGTCTCATGGAGGACTCAATGTTCAGTCTCTTGGAATCCATAATTTTGATCTTCCGATCGAATTATACACCCATATCCTTTCAGAAATATCTAACTTCTCTTCAAAAAGGGGTTTTTCAGGCGTGAAATTTGAGCAGTCTGGCGAGGGAAATCCTGATATCTTTCCGAAAAGGGCCGAATTGATCAGGCTGTCTAAGCAAAGATTCGGAATGAATCCGGTTTATGTGACTACTGGAAGCAAAGCTGATGAAGACCTCTTGGAAAGCCTGGCAGAAAACGCCTCTTTTGTCAGATTCAGCTTTCCAGGACTGGATCAGAGAAGCTATAATATGTATTCTGGCCAGAGTCATTATTTATTCAATGATGCCATTGAAAAAATCAAAAAAGTTATCAAGAAGAGGGGGACCTATAAGCGGGAGAGAGATCTTCTTATAGGGATCAGGGCTCCGCTAAGGCCCGAGCATGAGTATCTTTATTCAGATTTTGCAAAGAAGATAAAAGACCTTGGTGCGGATGCAGTGCAATTTGTCAAGATATTGATTCCCGAAGACACTGGTTTAGCAGAGCATCTGCTTTCAGAGAAAGCTAGGGAAGATATAATAAAAGCGAAAAGCCTCAGCGGGAATGATTTTTCCGTAGCCCTTCCTCATGAATTGGATTATATCTACTATGGCCGAGCAATCAAAGATAAAGAAAGTTTTCCAGATGTCTGTTATAGTTCCTATATCCATCCTGTTCTCACAGGCAGGGACCTATTCGTGTGCACTATGAATGAAAAGATATATTCGCTGAATTACTCATTTGGCAGATTTACCGGAAGGAAGGGAGAGATTGAAGATTTCCTCTCTAAAGACAACCTGGCGCGAATGTCCAAAGACATACCAAAATCGTGCAATGCCTGCTGCAGCCTTTTTGACAATCTTCTTATAAATAAAGTCAAACAGATCACAAGAAAAAAAATAAATGAAGAGTTGAAATTTTACGAGGTGATAGAATGAGGGGATATAATCTTTGTTTTGTCTTGACAAACAAATGCAATCTGAGATGCCCTCACTGCTATCAGGAAGACAAGAATGCATCTTTGACTGAGGCTCAGATAGGGAAAATAATTGAAAATCTTGATGACTGCGCCGACCGGATAGATCTGGAAGGAGGAGAAGTGTATTGTGAAAGAGAAAAATTTTATTCTACAATCAAGCTTTTTAGGGGGAGATTTGGAGACCACCTTTCCTTGAGGGTCAATACTAACGGAGTAGCATTCTATGAAAACAGGGAAACCATACTCAAAGAAGCGGATCTTCTGCACTCATTAGGGGTTGATTCCTTAAGGATATCTGCAGGCAAGTTTCATTCAGCCGGTGGCGCAGATAGAGATAAGACAAACCTTATAGAAAAAGTGCTGGAAGATGAAAAGCATCCCCTAAAAGTAAAATACTTGAACCTTTCCCAGGCGATTGCAATAGGGTCTGCAGAGTCATTACCTGAATCTCAGCAGGAAAAAAGGGCCTGCATGAACAAACCTGGCTGCTTGGAATATCCCCATTTTTTCAGCGATGTTCTTGGCAACGTGTACACCTGCACGTGGAGGATAACCCCTCCAATCGGGAACCTTCTGACGGAAAAATTGGGCAGCGCGTTCAATCGACTGGAAGACATTCAAAAAAAGATCCTTGTTGGGGATGTCCGTTCTTTTGCCAAGGATGATTATCTGAAGAAAGTTCTGGATAGCCGGGGAGAATGCATGCTGTGCAAGGAGGTATTCAAGAATGAAAACAAGTAAATCTCTTTTTTTTGAGACTCCTAAAGAAAAATCAAAGGTTTTTGAGGAGCCGGAACTGGTGATGATATATGATCATAATATTGTCCAGACATGGAATAATACCCAGCCACTATATTTTTATCCTTTTTCCTGGTTAGACTACCTTAAGTTTAAAGGACTGAGGGAGATTCAAATCATAGATTGTGACGAAACCTCGACTAAAAAAGCGTTGGAAGAATTAAAAGAGGGCAAAGTTCATTTTGAAGGCATAGACATCAAAGGTATAGACTACGCCCTGGCCCATAATCACAAAGTCTCAGTTTTGTGCAACCTTGAAGACATAAAACTTAGTCACATTTTAACTTTGTCAAACGTTGATTTTTTGAAAGTCCGAATAAATGAAGAAAGAGACCTGAATAAACTTAGGAATGTTGCAAGGACCGGTATGCTTTCATGCGTTAAGGCCTATGCCAGAGAAGGGCATGATTTTGTCTCACTTGCCAGGAAAGTCAGTGATGTCGGATTTGACGTTTTGCACATAGCAAAAAGATTGGAAGACAACGTAAATCCCGACATGACATATGAAGAGAAAGCCAGTATAATCCAGGCCTCGCAATTGGATCTTCCAAATTTGAAGATCAAAATTCCCTCTTCCTTGGACAAAGCGTACGCTGAAAGATTCGTGATGGGCAAGAAGTTTAATAACAGCCAGGATTGTTCTTTTTCAGAATATCGCAAAGTATTATACCACGGGAAAGATTTTCCCTGCTACACTCGAAAAATACTCTCTTCGCCAGCAGAAAAAGGCCTGGTCTCTCGTGTCAAAAAGGCTTGCGATGATTGCGCATGCATCTATGAGAATGACATGCTCTCCAAAATAAATGAAAAAAGAAGAGAATTTAAAAGGCATAAGTTTGCATTAAGGTATATTCAACATGGAAAATAAAAGATTCGGACTAGGGGTATTCGTATGCGTTTTTAATAGAGATTTCTCTAAGATAATGCTTATTTTAAGAAATGAGGAAAAAAGAAAGAAATGGAATGCTGACTGGGGCAATGTGGGGGGCAAAATAGAATTCAGAGAGAAGTCCATAGATGCTTGCATAAGGGAAGCAAAGGAAGAGATGGGGGTAGAATTGAAAGCCGAAAACTTAAGGATCATTGAAGTCAAGGAGACCCCATATTTCCATGAGATTGTTCATGGTATTCATTTCATATATGCTACAACCCTTGATGAAGATGAGAAGATCACCATCAATGAGGAAGCAGAAGGTTACAAGTGGTTTGATTTGAATAACCTGCCTGACAGGATGATTGACAAAAAAGAGGATATCTTGAGGATAGCACGCAAGGCCAAGGAGATATTCCAAAATGAAAAGTAGGCCTAAATTTTATTTTGTTGGTGGAGCAAAAGGCACCGGCAAGACTCTCGTCACGAGCGCTGCCTGCCTGGAATTGAATTTGAAAAGAGTCGAGACCGGCAAGATCGTGCGGGATTATCTCTCCAGGGGCTTGAATATTCCGTATAGGGACCATATAGCGCACTGTCTGATGGAAGAAGAGCAGGATACCCTGATAGATACTCACTATGCCCCTTTTCCCTGCCTAGAAAGGGAAAAGAAGACCGCATTTAGCAGAGGTCTTGAGAAAGAACATCTGGAAAAGCTTGCTGCAAAGTATGACATAAAATTATGCCTGTTTTATTTAGAAAGCGATGAACTGTTGAAAAGAAGGATAGGTGATAGCAAAAAAAGAATCACCACAAAAGATCTGGTCTCTGATGAGCTAATATTCAATGAAATGGCGGCCAAGATTTATTCGCAGGAATTGAAGACCCCCATATTCTATTTGAGGAATGATGAGAGGATCTCCTCAAAAGAAAGACTTCTTGAATGGATAACAACGCATTCTCAAACAATTTGATAGTACCATTGTCTAGTCACATACACTCAATTTTCAATTAACTTTTTAAGCATTTGACTCTTTGACATCTCATGAAAATACTGGTCACAGGGGCTGGCGGGTTGATAGGCTCAGAGACTTGCAGATTTTATTTGGAGAGGGGAGCGAAGGTCAGGGGCGTGGACAACAATATGCGCAAGTATTTCTTTGGGAAAGGTGGGGACACTTCGAATAACATCTCTGCTCTCAAGAAAGAGTATAAAAAATTCTCCAATCAAGCCATAGACATAAGGAATCGTGACGCAATCTTAAACCTGTTCAAAAATCATGGGCCATTTGATCTTATAATTCACACTGCCGCCCAACCTTCCCATGACTGGGCTGCCCGAGAGCCATTCACTGATTTTGACGTGAATGCGAACGGCACTCTGAACCTATTGGAGGCATTCAGGCAGCACTCACCGAAGGGGGTATTCATTTTCACTTCCACAAACAAGGTTTACGGAGACAACCCTAATAATGCAGCTCTTATCGAAACAAAGACCAGGTATGATTATGCCCCTAAGCAAACCCTTCTAGGAGTTTCTTCTAAAGGCATAGACGAGCAGATGAGTCTGGACCGCTGCAAGCACAGCCTGTTCGGGGCAAGCAAGGCTGCCGCAGACATAATGGTGCAAGAATATGGGAAATATTTTGGATTGAAGACAGGGGTTTTCAGAGGAGGATGCCTCACCGGTCCGCAGCATTCCGCAGTGGAGCTGCATGGGTTCCTAACTTACATAGTGGATTGTGCGTTTAAGAAAAAACCTTACAAGATCTTCGGCTACAAAGGCAAGCAAGTAAGAGATCATATTCACAGCATAGATGTGGTAAGGGCTTTCGACTGTTTCTTTAAAAATCCAAAAAATGGCGAAGTATACAACATCGGGGGGACAAAGCAAAACTCCGCCTCCATTCTTGAGGTCATTGAAATCCTGAAGAAGGACTTCGGGCTTGAGCTGAATTATAAATATGCGGGCCAAAATCGAATAGGGGACCATATCTGCTATTACACTAACATGAGCAAGTTTATGAAGGATTATCCTGGATGGAAGAGAACCAAGTCCCTGAAAGAGATCATAAGAGAGATTGTGGAGAAGAAACGCAAAAATTAGAAGAGCATGCCACTGCGGACGGGAGCCAAATAGCAGTAAGATATGATGGTGCTGTTGGTCTGTGCCATGCATTTGCAAATTCTGGAGAATATTTTAAGGGGAATATACTTCACAAAGATTTTGAAACTGATGAAAATGATCTTGAAACCTGGGCTAGCAGAAGCCCCTTGAATATGCCTGAATGTAAAGAGTGCTTTGGAATAAATTTATGTGGCGGAGGATGTGCATACAATGCCAAATTAACCTATGGGAAATTAAATTATGTAGATAAGAATATCTGTATCCATACTAAAATGCTGCTTGATTGGGTAATGGAGGAAATATGGAAAACAAAATTAAATTCTTAATTTTTGATTATGATGGCACTTTGATAGAAAGAGATAACAGTAAAATCTTGAATGAAACATTCCACGATTTAGCCATTCGAGATAAATTTATTGAATATATGCTCAAAAAATATGTTCTCTCTCCCGAAGAGGCGGTTTCAATAGGCAATTCTCTATCTTTTGACATAGAGCCTGCAAAGAAGCTTGGCATAAAATCAATCTGGATTTCTAATGCTCATTTTAATAAGGTCTTGAATTCTGCAGAGAAATTAAATGAAACTATTATATCAGAATTATAATAAAGTCTATCTTTCTGAGGAAAATGGCCAGAAGGTGGTCACAAAGATATTTGAAAATTTGTTCTGCTGGGAGAATGAAACAAGGATGATATCTTTCTTCAAAAAACAAGGCTTACCTGTTCCAGAGATTCTTAATAGTGAGCCTCTTAAAAATTCCTATTTGTTTTTGGAGGGAGACGGATACAATACCCTTATCAGAAATTCTAAAGATAAGATCGGTGAAATGTTATCCATGTTAAACCGCATTCATACTTTGATTCCTGTTGAAGGCATTTATCAATTTGATAGAAGGAGAATAACTCTTTTGGAAAAAGCAAATAATTTGCTTAAAAAGGGAGTAATAGGGGATATTACCTTTGAAAAATTGGGCAACCTATGTAATCGATATTCTCCCTCAAAATTTGGAATTGTGCATGGGGATTTTAGACCTTCAAACTTTATTCATAATAATGGCTTAAGAGGAATGATTGATTTGGAATTTTCTGGAATTGATGATCAGAACAAGGATTTAGCTTATCTTTGGGTAAGTGCGGTGGAAATAGAAAAAAGTCTGAACCAGCCCCTGATTAAATCATTTAATAAAACTTCCTATTTTGATAAAACATCCTTTGATTTCTGGAGGGCATACATGCATGTGATGATACTTTTAAACCCCTTTGTGAATAATAGTCAAGCATGGGCTAAAAATTTGGATGATTTAGTATCTTAAACTTTAATTTTAAAGTACCTTATTTATTCATAATGATAATATGAAATTTCTTTCTTAGCAATCTTTTTCAAAGATTGCTCCGTTAATGTGAAATTGATCGTTAATCCTTGCGGATTAACATTATAATTGAAAGGAGGTAAAAGATTAAATGAACATTGTAGGGCCCGAGGTACATAAGTGCTTTACTTATGGCGTCGTGAAAAATGAACAAGGTGAAGTGCTCAACAAATCAAGATTTGAAAACAGCGAAGAGAACTTTGACTCTTTCCTTCATGGCTTCAAGCCAGAAGAAACAAAGATTGTTATGGAAAGCACGAGTGTTTGAAATTCCTTTTTGATATGCTGGACGGAAAAGGTTTAAATCTTATAGACTATTTGAATAGATATGACAAAAAGCGAGGTAGAATTAAAAAAATTCTTAGAAGATATAAATAAAGAAGATATTCATTTCAAAAAACATTTTTATGATAAACAAGAATTAGATAGAAAATATTTAAGTGAAGAGTTGGTAATTAAAACACTAAAGAATATAATCGCTTTTTTAGGTTTTCAAGACCAGTCTAAAAGTGCTCTTGAAAAGTATAGAATTGGAATTAAACTAAGCGGAAAGTATAATTTGGTCGTTGTCTGCGAATTGAGAAACAAAAGTTTATATATTATCACGTCTTGGAAGACAAGTAGAAGATGGCAAAAAGCAATACAAAAATAGTATATGATAAAGAAGAAGATATTTTGAATTTATCTAAGGGCAGCCCTAGTCAAGCTTCTATAGAAATAGGGGATTTTGTATTAGATATTGACTTTAATGGATATGTTTCTGCTATTGAGATATTGAATGCAAGTGAGAATCTTAATATTAGCAAAGAAATGTTAGAAAATGTAGAGAAGGCATGTATGAGGATTGTTTATAAGCCGAACTATCTTTTTGTTGCATTAGTCTTTAATTTAAAGGGTGTTGAGAAAGATATCAGAATCCCATTAACTGTTGATTTGGGGCATAGGCAAGTTCAAAAACAAGAGATATGTTTTGCCAGATAATTCTTTTTGAAAAGACTTAAACATCAACGTCCTTTCGAACTCCGCTCGGGCAGTTTCATTTTTCTGAAAAGAGATAGTTTTTAAAATTGAAAGAACTTAAAGTATTCATAGAGGGTAACGATGATAATTGACCGTCTCGACTTTCGATTATGCGACACATTTACCGTCCTTAACAATCAAAAAAGGAGGATGAAATGATAACAGAACCTGTTAAAGGATTCAGAGATTTTACTGGAGAGGAAGCTCGAAAAAGAGACAAGATAATGCAAATTATTAAAGGCATGTTTGAAATTTACGGCTTTGAACCTGCAGAAACACCCATAGTGGAATATGAAGAATTTGCCAAGGGAGAAAATGTGGCAGATCAGGCAGTAAGAGATCTTTTCAGGCTGCAGGATAGGGGGAAAAGAAACCTTGCCCTTAGATATGAATTCACTTTTCAACTCAAGAGAATTGCAAACAATAAGAAGCTCCCTTACAAAAGATATCAGATTGGATACAATTTCAGGGACGAACCCATAAGGCCGGGAAGAACAAGGCAGTTCATACAAGGTGATGCAGATATTGTTGGCTCAACAATAAGAGATGAGGCTGAAAATTTCCAGATACTGAAGAAAATTTTAGATGAACTGAAAATAGAATTCAAGATTTATATTAACAATAGAAAATTGCTAAACGAAATAATGGAAAAAGAAGGCATTAAGTCAGAAAATGTCAAAGATGTGATAAAGGAAGTTGACAAGCTTGACAAATTGGATGAAAAAGAAGTCTATGAAAACCTCAAGAAGTTTAGGGCAGAAAAAGTCCTTTCAATTTTCAAGAAGCCAGCATCTTTCTTCAAAAAATACAATTCCTACAAAGAAATTGAAGAATTGAAAAAATACTGCAAGATTTATAGGGTAGATGTTGAATTCAGACCTTTCTTGGCTAGAGGCTTCTCTTATTACAATGGGACAGTATTCGAAGTGTGGTCTAAAAAGTTAGACGTTGCAATATGCGGCGGAGGAAGCTTCCTCATTAATAGAATACAGTCCACAGGAATATCTTTGGGAATGGAGCCCATATTTCTGCTTGCGCAGGTGAATCCAGACAATATTGATTATCTTGTTATATCCATAGGGCAAGACGAGAAATCTATAGGACTAACAGAAAAAATAAGAGAAAAAGGAAAAAAAGCCATGATGCTTTCCGGAAAAATATCAAAGTCATTGGAATATGCCAATGCCAATGGAATCCAATACGTAATCTTCCTCGGAGAGGAAGAGGCAAAAAAGAAGAAGCTGAAATTGAGGGACATGAAAACTGGAAAAGAATGTATGCTTTCTTTGAAATCACTTATGCTAAGAATCAAAAAACCCTCATTATTAAGATTTGGTTTTTCGTTTCTGGCATGACAGAAACAATGAAATTTGTTTCTCATCATTGAAAAATTAAAGTGAGCTGTTTTTTTCTGTAGTTTCATCTACAGAATAAATATCATTCACAGGCTCGGCATTATGGGCAATTTCTTCTTTTGCTTCTTTATTTTCAACGAATTTCTCTGGATGTAACTTCTTGAACTCTTCAGTTTCTTCATATTCCTTGATAGTATCATCCGAACCCTCACTGCCTTCACTTCTTTCCCTAATGTTATCATCGATTATTTGTTTCATTTTATTCTCGACATATTCTCTTTCTTTCATATCCATCTGCTTCATAACATCATTGGCAGACATTCCAGTTTTAGTAAGATAAATGAATATTTCCTCAAACGCCTTTGGCTGATCAAGGAATATTGATTTTTGAAAATCAAGGTGCATAATAGAATGGAATGAGGGAATTTTCTCTTCCTTGGTTTCTGCAAGCTGTGAGAATTTCATGCTTTCTTCACCATTCTTTGAAAAGAATCCCAAGATTTTGCTATAAACTTCTTTTATCCTTTCTCTGATATTTATGCTTTTCTTTGGAATGAATGTCTCAAGCCTGTTTACTGCGTGCCTTACTGTTATCTCTTTCCTTATCCTTCTTTGTTCTGTAACCATTGCGCTGCTAAGGGCCTGCATCAGTTCTGGAAGGGTAACCTTCCTGGGTCTTGGAAGGGGGGTTCTTGGGAACAATTCAGCAACATCATCAAGATTAATCTCTATCTGCGGTTTTTCCTTCTTTTCAGGTATTCCGAATAGTATTTCGTCAAGGCTTTTGATGTATTTGTCAACGAGAATCTCGCTTTTTATTCTAAGGAGAATTGATGCTGCGAGAAGGATTTTTGATGATATGAAAAAATTAGCTTCCTCAAGTTCATGTATCTTCTCAAGGTATCTTTTTGTTAGTACGGCGAGATCTATATCCCACGGATCTAACTGCTCGCTTTTTATGAGATCCAGGATGATTTGCTGCCAGCTCAGCTCTCTTGACACTAGGAGATTGTACAATTCATTCTGTCCCACCTTCTCAGAGAAATTTCCCTTATTGAATGATTCAATGTATTTACTTATATCGACGGCATTATTGCTATTATTTGCGATATTATTTCCCATCATACTTTTTATATATCAAAGGTTTTAAAGGTTTGACACTACTCTATAATTACTATAACCGAAAGATTTATATACTAGTACTACTACATAATAATAATCACCTCTTTTTGCCCAGAAGTGAGCCGTTTTGGCATCTATTTGACCGCCTTAACGGCTGCTTCCAGGGTTCGATATAAATTCCGATTTTATCAACACGGCAATCATTGGTGATTCAATAATAATTAATGCCTATAAGGCATAAAGAGCTGGGTTTTCATTAGTTTTTTTCTAAAAATTTAATGCCCAGACATCATATTCTAAGTTATTTCTTCTTTCTTCTCTTCCACTTATGATAATCGATCATATAAGCAAGGATCAGATAAAAGGAAAGTATTCCCAGACCCATCATGCCATAATCGAGGCCATATTTTGCCATGCCTACAAAATAAGCAACAAGAAAGCTCAGCCCTGCATATATTTTCCATCAACCTTAAATTTAATTTCTGAAGGATTGAAAAAGGAAAACCAAGACTTTCAAAAATATAAAGTTAAGACTGTTTTGGATAGGACTATGGTCTGGGAGCACGAGCAATTGGTTTTGTCTGACCACAGATACCCTGACAGGCATTTGAACCCCAAAACTATGAGAGAAATAGCAAAATATGAAAATGCAATACAAATTCATTACAAAATTTAAGAGTAAAACAACAAATTTGGTATAAATGGACAAAATCCAAAAACAGGGGCGATAAGATTAAATATGATAATGGGGGTGTATTGGATATTAAGATGGCTGAAAATAAAATAGAAGAGATATATTCTAAAAGAATAATAGAAAGAGGAGAAGAATATTTGAATTTGGTCAAATATTGCATAAAAATAAATAATTCTATTTTTGGCAAAGTAGAGGGCTCAGACATTTATGAAACAGAGGTAGATTTAGATTCTCTTGAAGGAAACTGTTCCTGCCCCTATAGAACAAATTGCAAGCATGCCGTTGCACTTTATTTAATATACAAAAAAGGAAAATTTGCTGATGCAGAAGATTTTATCAAAAATCTTTACAAAATGAGTAAGAATGAGCTTATTGAATTAATTCGATTAAAACTGGAGAAAAATCCTGATTGGGTTCTGAAACATAATATTGGGAAAAATGCAAATGCGGGTGAATTTATTAAATCCTTTAAAAAACATTTTTCTTCTAATAAAGTTGAAGAATGTGAAGCTCTTTTACTTTTGTTTTCTTTTGAACAGTTATTAGAATTACATGATTTTATAGATAGAAACTATGATTCTCTTGTTGACAAAACCTATGAAAGTGAAGAATATAATAATCGCCCTGATGTTTGGAACGATGAAGAATATGATGCTGGGCTTTATGAACTATCAGAAGAATTAAAAGAGCTAGTTGTGAAAAAATCTCTTGAGAAAAAAAGGATTGATGAAGTAATAAAAAGAGAATCTCTTCATGATGAAATCATAAATATGGCAGAAGACTTTGAAAAATTCAAGGATAAAATAAAAAGGTCTTTTTCAAAAGAACAGTATCTCAAATTCCTTCTGTTTACAAAAAAACCCTCGGTTTCAGAAGTAAAGGAAAATATAGACAGTGCAAATAAGCATATTTTATATACTTTTATTAAAGAAAAAAGTACATTTATCAAAAATATTGCCCATGCTTTGAATGATAAAGAGCTGATATTTATGGTTGCAGTATATGAAAAGGACTTTGATGCTATTGTAAATAATTTTAGGCAATTTGATAGCACTATTGAAGAAAATCCGGATATGATCGACAAACTAAAAAACATTGTAGAAGTATTTATTAAGAATAATTTCAGAAATGAAGAGTTTGCAAAAAAACTTTTATCGCAAGAAGAGGATGCAGAATATAATAAAAAACATTTGCTCTATCTTGTTTCCCAGATAAATGATTATGAATTCATAAAAAATAAATTTAATGAATCGAAGATTGAAGAACATCAACCAATATTGGAAAGACTTGCAAAAATCGATAAACAAAAAACATTAAAATTCATCACAAGTAACAACAACTTACTCAAGGGACACTGGACTAATATCTCTCTATTATTTAATTTTTTGAGAAAGTTTTATGAGGACAATAGAGTCAAAGAATATTTAAGAGAGAACCAGGAATTTTTTAAAACATCCTCTACTTTAAAAAATAAACTTAAAAATGAAGGAATATTTGTATCTGTAAAAAAGGGAAAGTTCATTGTTGAAATTCAATAAAATGACATAGGGCCAGGAAAGTTGCATAATCTCGCCAAGAAAAGCAAAATTCACCGATGATAAATATATAAGGCAAGATTCCATAAAAGGGCATATGACACTGGAAATTTTCATTGCTTTATTGCTTGGTGTGACCACCGGGACAATTACGGGCCTCGCTCTTTGTATAATTATCAATAGATAAATTTATATATAACTATGGACATGGTTATACATAATAAAATGCTAGAAAAAATTGTTCCGAAGCTTCCAAAAACAAAAGAAGCTATAGCAAGGGCGTTTGAAAATTGCTCTAAAAAATTTGTAACTGTTTCTAATGAAGAATTCAAAGCCCATTTAGAAAAATCAAAAAGTGACCTTGCAAGCATTTCTAATGATTATGTTAAAAATTCCTGGGATTGGGTGATTATCAAGGCTTATTATGCTCTCCACCACGCTGCAAATGCCCTCCTTGTCAAGTTTAATGGTTTCTATTCCAAAGATCATATTTGCGCAATTTTAGCCCTAAAATATTCCGAACTTCTGCCAGAAACCCTCTATCAAAAACTAAGAAAAATAAATGCTAAATTTGAAGATTTTACTGCTTTTGATGTAAGTTATATTCTCAGAAAGATAAGCCAATATGATGTGATAGGATGGAAAGCTCTTTCGAAACAGGATGCTGAAAGTATTTATGCTTTCGCAAAAGAATTTGTTGCTTTCGTAGAAGAGAGGTGTTACAAATGATTTTTCCAATAGGTTCTGCTAAACATAAAATATTGAAAATAATTTATCAAGAAAGCCCTATAACGATATCCGGGC
>JAHJTO010000031.1 GCA_018829845.1 Nanobdellota archaeon | reverse complement strand
TGTTGTCTTTGAAGATTTTATGTCAAGAACTTTTAATATTAATTCTACTTCTTTTCCAGCATAAAGGTTATTGGTGTCAAATACGATTGAAGTCTCATTGAAGCTTAAGACTGTTCCAATCATTGTTCCCAAGGGGATTGTCTCGTTAAGTATTGGAGTAAGCTTGAAGTAGATATTCGTTGCATCTGAATAGATTGTAATTTCTCCAGTTTCAGATTCAATTACTTTATTTTCTTCATTCAGCATTTTTTCAGTTATGATTTTGTCTGCTGTAACACTGTTAACCCTTACATACATGAAATCATTAAGGGGAATAATCTTGCCTTCTGAAGGCTCTTGCGACATAACGACTGAGGAACTATTGAAAGATACAACCTTGTAATCCCATGATGCTCCATCAGGACTGTATATCTTATTTAATACCGGGGTTTCCCCGAATGCCTGATTAAATACGTCTGCTGTGATCGTTATTGTTCTATCCAGCTCTTCGAATTTTTCAAGTATCTCTGTTCTATTAAGAACTACAATCAACGAGGGATTGTATTCTCCATAAGCCTCAGATGCATTGAATTTGATTGTTACTGAATCTCCATTCTTTTTTCCGATCAGAGCATCATCAATCTTGCTAGAATCCATTCCGAACTGACTCCCAATGCTTCCAACCTTGAATGTGGATTCATTGCTGACTATTGTCTTTCCATCAACAATAAATGTGAATTCCATATCTGCAGAGTCTCCAGTACTCAAGGCAGATGCAGATTTTGCAAAAACCATGTATCCTGCGATTATAACTGCTATAATTATTACTGCGGCAATTGAAACTTTCAGCCAGTCAACTTTCTTGATATTAAGCTTGGCTTCCTTTGATTCAGGAATTATCTGAGAATCTGTGTTTTCCATTTTTTTCTAAAAACATAAGAAAGCAGTTATTTAAAAAGGTTGTGGGCGTTAATCCCACAATTCTAAAATTCTGATTTTGAAAACAGTTAGATTTTTAAGTGGTGCATTAAAAGAAGTTTTATGATAATGATTAAAGATAATCAAAAGGACCACTATACTTACATGGAAAAAAGTGAAGCAGATCATCTAAATACAACGCCAGTTAATGGACTTTTAGTCGATTATCAAGGGAGAATAAAGGGTCCAGTAATTATGAAGGCATTGAATAATGATATGGGGTATGCATCAAAGAAAAAAGAAATTGATGACTCTGGAAAGGCAAGATATGTGATATGTCTGCCAGGGGAAGTGTGTGCTCCGCTTTCAAGAGATGGGGAAACTTCAACCGCCATAGACTACCATAGGACAAGGGGATATCAGAAAATATTCTTGAAAGAAAAATCAGTTCTTCATAAACATGAAAGAGAGAAACTTGAAAAGATTTTAGAAAAATTGAAGAACCAAGATTACCAATTCTCTATAACTGCGCCCTTTATCATAAATCCATGATCCAGCTTTTCGAATCTGAAGCTTTTTTCTATCTGGCTGTGTACTGCAGTTGAAACAACGATGCCATTCTCAACCTTTGCGAGCTTTCTTGCAAAGCTGATGGTATTTCCAAGAGAAGCATATTTCACAAGACCTGTTGGAAGCTCTTGAACAATCAACTCTCCAAGATTAACCCCGATACTTACTCTGAGCCCAAGACCCTTGCTCTTCTGAAGGACTTCTATTGCAGATTTTACAATTTCTGCAGCGTCAATCTTATCTATAAAAATTGCAATCATGCCGTTTGCAGTTGAGTGCGCCATTCCGCCCCTTAGGGCTATGCCGTCCGAAACTTCCTCAAGAATGTTCTGTTTAGATTCAACATAAATTATTCCAGCATTCTTCCTTCTTCCTTCAATATTCAATGAAGGGGTTATTTTCTTTATAAGAAACATATTTACCTCTTTTATTACAATATTATTAAGGAAGATGAAGTATTAAAACTTTCTGATATAAAGAGAGATAGGAAATAATTATATAGGTTAATTCCTTTTTTCTACTATGATAAAAAACACCATAAGTGTTTTTGTCATGCCGGAAAGAAAATCAATTCATTGGCTACAAAGGTTTTCTTTACCAGCATCAAAAAGAGGAAAACATGGCATATGATATAATAATAGGGAGAGACGAAGCTGACAAAGTCAAATTTGGAAATGAGGGGCTGATTTATCTTGGAAAGGGATATGTAAAGATGGGGACAACATCATCATTGTCAAATAAAATAATGATGGATGTTGCAAGATCCCATGTTTGTTTGATAGCGGGAAAGAGAGGATGTCTGGTCGGAGATACATCCATATTCACCAATAAAGGATACAAATCAATAAAAGATTTTGATGAAAAAAATGATAAAGTCTTGTCTTTCAATAAAGATAAAAAAAGCTTTGAATGGGAAAATGCGCAATTGTTGAAATATCCCATAAAAGATGAAAAGTTATTAAAAATAGAATTTACGGACGGAAGAGAGATTATTCTTACAAAAGAGCACCCCCTTTTGTCTGTTTCTGGGAATGAATTGTTGCATTTACAATGGACAAATGCAAATGAATTAATGAGGGGAGATGAGATTTTGTCTATTGGAAAATCATCAGAAGAGCTTTTACCGTTAAAGATTAAAAATATAGAAGAGGCTGAAGGCATAACCGAAGTTTATGACCTAAGTGTAGATAAAAATCATTCTTTTATCGCCAATGGGATTATTTCGCATAATTCTGGAAAATCCTATACCCTTGGAGTTATAGCAGAAGAATTAGCAAATCTTCCAGGAAATATTGCGGGAAACATCGCAACACTTATTTTTGATACTATGGGGATATTCTGGACCATGGCATATGAAAATGAAAAAGAGGGAGATCTTTTGAAGGAATGGCAGATGCAACCAAGAAAACTTCCTGTGAGAATTTTTGTTCCATTTGGATATGCAAAAAAATACGAGGAAATGGGAATTCCCGTCACAAGCTCATTTGCTATAAAAACTTCCGAACTGGATGCCGATGATTGGGTTCTGACATTTGGTTTGGAAATGCTTTCTCCACCATCCATATTGATACAGAGAGTAATAAATGAACTTCGTGAGAGGAAAAAGGAATTTGATCTTGATGATATTCTTTTCTTTATAAAAAATGATGTGGATGCAGATAAGGATACAAAGGCTGCTGCAACAAATCTTTTTGAGGCAGCAGGAACCTGGGGGATATTTGCAAGAAAAAATGAAAAGGGAACAGCAATAAAAGAACTTGTTGA
>JAHJTO010000030.1 GCA_018829845.1 Nanobdellota archaeon | reverse complement strand
CTTTTATCGTGGTTCTTAATATTTTTTTCAAGAAACTTTTTTGTGGCGGGGTCGGAGCTGTAGCCAGAGCCGAGTTCAACACCATATCTTTTTCTCAACTTATCCATCTCGCGTTCTCTCTGGCTCTTCGCAAGAATTGAGGCTGCGGAAACCGAGACGTGATTTTGGTCTGCCTTATGCTCGCAGGATATTTCTAAATTTGAAAGGTCTTTGATGTATCTTTTAAGGATATCAGTCCATTTTAGAATTGAGTTTGATGGGCAGTCCACAACAACTTTGATCTTTATTTCAGAGTCTGTTGATTTTGAACGAGAGTTTATTTTGTCAATTATTTTTGCGCAGGCGATTGCTTCCAATTCGTTGAGGTTCGTGCCTTCTGCAATTCCAGAGTCTATCTCTGTTGGTGAAATAGAAATGATTTCATGGTCGAATGATTTTTCCTTTATTTCTTCGTCAAGAAATTCACGGCGCTTTTGAGTGAGCTGTTTGCTATCGCGAACTCCGAGAGCCCTTAGTTCTTCTCCAATATGCTCATCGACTAAACAACCTGCAAGAATCATCGGACCCACGACCGGACCGCGGCCGGCATCGTCAATTCCTAATAGAAGTGTTTTCATAAAAGAAGAAAAGAATTTTTGTTTTTAAGGTTTAAGGTTTTAGTTTAGAGAAAGAACGCTCGGTCCAGGCGATTACAGTAATATTTAAATACAAAAAGTTAACAGTAGTTGTATGTCAGATTCAGCTACCGAGACAAGAGAATTAGAATCCCACTCCTTTGAATTAGACACGGCTTATGATCATATTGAGGGTCTAAATAATAAAACCCCCTTACTCCCCTTTGGTATTGTGCATCAAAATGGTTATTCTGTAAATTTACATATCAAGATGGACACTTTAAATCAGGGTGGTTCTTTTAAAGACCGTGGTAGTGAATATTTTATTCATAAAGCCGTTAAATTTGGAAAGCTCAATCCAGGGGATACAATCGTAACAGCTTCAGCAGGTAATCACGGAAAAGGTACAGCCAGAGCTGGAAAAAGTCACGGTTTGAATCTAATTCTTTACATGCCCAAGATTACTCCTCTCATCAAAATTGAAGGCGCCAAAGATTTGGGAGCCAAAATAGAATTGGTAGAAGGTAGTTATCATGATGCAGCCTTAGCAGCTCAATCTTTTGCTGAACAACATGATCATGTTTATGTTCCAGCTTATGACCATCCTGACATTATTTTAGGTCAATCCACAGTTACAACCGAAGCTTTAATGCAGTTATTTTGGCAAAATCTAGAACCCGATTTCTTTATCTATCCTTTTGGAGGCGGAGGATTAGCTAATGGTGGAGGTTTCACATTGCAAAAAAAAGCAGGGAGAAAAGTTTACGCTTACGGAGTTCAAGCCCATAATTTTGATACCATGTTTAGATCTTTTAGAAAGGGAGAATTAATGGACTATGTAAACAGAGGAGATACAATCGCAGATGGAATAAGAGTTCCACATGCTTCCCAAACTATGTTGAATTTATCTTTAAAGTATTTAGATGATATGTTTGACATTACCGAAGACCAATTAAAAGATGCTATAAGAAGAGTTTATACTTCTGAGTTTCTTACTCAACTACAACTGCTTCCAACAGAAGAGTTAGAAACTAATCATGGTTTCTATAGTAATCATAAAGAGGGAGTTCCTAGGATGAACATAATTGAGGGGGCGGCTGCCGCATCTTTCGCTTGCGCGTTTTCCAAAGATAAAATACCTTATGAAGATTTGGTTAGAAAATTAGGAAAAAAAGAACTTACTGGAGTAATTATAGCTTCTGGGAATAATATTGATTCTAAACTTTTAGAAGAAATTTTAGAAGAATAAATTTATTCTTTTTCTTTTAACACATAATAGAAACTAAAACGCCCAGACAGGGAATCGAACCCTGGGGCCCCGAAGGGCTCGGATGTTTGCTTGTCTTCCAAGGGAGGTTGACGGTCAAGGAACCGTAGGTGCCTTACCTTAGCAATCCGATGCAATACCATTATGCGATCTGGGCAATAAAGATATAGAAATCTCTCGGCTTATAAGTTTTTCTTAATCTTCTTCAACCATATGATTGTGCCACCATTCTTGGTAATTTTTGGGGAGATGAGATAAATCCCCCAGATGAGCACAGATAAAATCTCCTTTCTCATAAATTGATCTTAAATCAAAAGCCCCCATCTTATCTCTAAGATAGATGGTTATATTTCTCTCAAGAATGAATCTCGTTTGATTTTCTTCCTTAAACGGGTTTAGAACTTCTTTTTTAAATTTCAAGCTTTCCAAATAATGGCCATCACCCTTCTTCTTAAACAAGTCTGAAAAAGGTCCTCCATTACCTCCATCTTCTTTCAGAAGTTTATCATATTCTTTGTGAATTTTCTTCCACTTCTCATCTTTTTCTTCTTCAGCCATATTAAAAATAGCGCGGGTGGGATTTGAACCACACGATCTCCGGGTTTCCCATTTTCTTAAGTTCCCAAAGGAGGGGTGACTTGTTAGGGGAACCTTGGTTCCCATACGATTATGG
>JAHJTO010000029.1 GCA_018829845.1 Nanobdellota archaeon | reverse complement strand
TCTTTCCATTTCAAGTATCTCTCTTTATGGTTATATGGGTCGATTTTCATGTTATTTTATGATTTCCATTTTTTATATAACACCAAGTGAATTATTTTGTACATTTTTATGTACATTTTCCTAGGCGTTTCGTTTAAATAAACGCCAAGGTGAAAATTTTTATATAATTTCTTATATAACTTTTTATATAATTTTTCCATGGTTCTGCATAGTAAACTCAAATAGCAAATTTTTCTACTCATGAAAAGCCATAGAAGAAGTCATTGGTCTGGCGTTAAAAACGGCCCATGTTTTGAACCAAGATGGGGAAACGCCCAGACCAAGCCTTGGACCATGCTGAAGAACCTTTGAGAATTTTTCTATATGAAATCCTTTTTCAAAATCAAGCGTCGCATCCTCTCCCAGCTCGGTCAGATCTTCCAATCTGAATTTGATGGCGTCAAATCTCTCAAGGGTTATGATGCGTTCGTTTTTGAACCATTGACCTATTAGATCATTAAACTTTTCACATGTTTCCTGAAGATACTCTTCATTTTCCATTTGCTAAAAAACCTCCCTGTTTTTTGCATGACAAAAATGTTTTTTTATCATTTTACAATTTCTATCCCTTTCTTTCCCTCTTTCCTAAATGGCCATCCAGAATGTCCCCATTGTATTACAAGATCAATCTTTAGAGCACTCATTGCGCTTGGCTGAGGAACATCGCAGGCTCCAAAACAAGAACCCATCCAGATAAGACACTTAGCACCCGTTGATTTTTCAATCTCATTTGCAACTTCAATAGCTTTGTTTTTCAAACCATCTGGAAATTGCAGGGCTACAAGCTTCGCTTTCTCAGATCTAATGGTCTTGATTGCCCTTTCCAATTCCAAATCATACTCAGAAATAACAGATATTTCTGGTATGCCAGAAACGCTGAAAAACTCCTGGTTTTTGACGTGCCCAGAAGTCGAACTTCTGAGCATCTTCGATTTCTTAGCATAGTCTGATTCAATCATTTTTCTTATGCAACATGCTCCTTACATTCTTAAGATAAGCGTTCTTTATATTAATTGCCTTGAACCATGTAGATATCGTTTTGTATATCCCTGCCTCTAGGGATAATTCTTTTGCCTCTTTGATGTTGTTCATCATACCACCATATTCTTTATTCTTAGCATGGGCTCTTGCAGAATCCAAAAGAAATTCTATCCTTCTTGGGGGGCCTTCTTTCCGGTAGATAGTATAAAATTCTTCCTTTTCTTTCTCACTGAAAGAGATCTCGGGTGGACTCTCTTTTACATTTCTTGCCATAGACTTAAAATCCCCTTTTCGGGCGTATTCTCTTATTTCTTCAGATTTCTTTGCCTTCAGTTTTGTAAGTCCTATATACTCATACACCCTCCCGATAGGATCTCTTGAAGATTCTATTTTTTTAATGAATTGTTGCATTTTAGAATCATCCTCAAAATATAAAGCATACCCTAAAGCAACGTGGATCTTTGATTTGTATTCTTGAGAGCCTTCTGCAGCAAGAAGATGGGATTCTATGAGATTCTCTTTTATCTTGCTTTCTATTCCTTTTCTTTGGTAGTCTTCATTTATTTGTTCATGATATCCTATATAGCTCTCTTCTGATAATGGAATTCCTGCTTTTAAAAAATGCCACCTTGCACCAAGCAACATCACATCTGCAAGGGTCTTTTCCCCAGCATTTGCCCGCATTATTGCCTTTGCGAGTTTAGCCTTTGCTATCTTTTCATGGCCTAAAGGTGTGAGATATCGATCCTTATCCATGCATTGTATAATGTTTTTCTTTATTTAAATATTGTGCCAGTTACCATTATAAAGAGATTACAGCAAAAATATTGAAATAGATGTTTAGGAAAAGGCGGAAGGAAAATGAAGATATTATATTGGAACTGTCTGGCAAAAATGGGATGACTAAAACAAAAATTTGAACTTTCAGGGCTTAAATTATCAAAAAATTGGCAGCAAGGTTTATAAATCTCCCATTTTTTTATTCATTGTAATAAGAAAGAGGTTAGTTTGATAAACTATGGTTGAAGATAAAAAAAACATATATTCTGCGGAAAGCATAAAGGTATTAGAAGGATTAGACGGGGTTCGACGCCGCCCGAGTATGTACATAGGGTCAACTGGAAAGGAAGGATTGCATCATCTTGTTTGGGAGATTGTGGACAACTCAACCGATGAGGCTCTTGCAGGAGCATGTGATAAGGTCATTATCACATTGAACAAAGACGGTTCGGTCACAGTTGAGGATAATGGAAGAGGAATTCCGGTTGAAAAGCACCCAACCTACAAGGTTTCTGCCATGGAAATTGCTCTCACAAAGCTCCATGCTGGAGGAAAATTTGATCACCATGCTTACAAAATTTCTGGAGGACTTCATGGAGTAGGAGTTTCTGTCGTTAATGCTCTCTCAATAAAATTTGTTATACAAGTCAAAAGAAATGGCAATATCTATGAGCAGACGTATAAAAACGGGGGGAAACCAACCGGAGATGTCAAGATAGTTGGAAAAAGCAAAGATGAGACCGGAACAACAGTAACGTTCTGGCCAGATCCAGAAATATTCTCAACAATAAAGTTCGATCCTGAGATTTTCGAGGATAGGTTCAGAGAGATAGCATTCCTAAATCCAGGAGTATCTTACATATTCATAGATGAACAAAAGGATGGAAAGAAACAGACTTTCAAATATGATCAGGGATTGATTGATTTCATAAAATGGCTTAATGAAAGAAAGAATGTTCTTCACAAGCCAATCTACTTCAAGAAGGATTTTGACCACAGTGTCTGCGAAGTATCTATACAATACAATGATACTTACAATGAATCAATTTTCGGATTTGTGAATACAATCAATACTGTTGAAGGGGGAACGCATATTTCTGGATTTAAGACTGCCTTGACAAGAGTGATAAATGATTATGCCCAGAGAAGCAAGATGATTAAGAACTCTAATGTAACGGGGGATGATGTCCGAGAAGGACTGACTGCAATAGTCTCAATAAAGCTTCCAGATCCACAATTTGAAGGACAGACAAAAACCAAACTTGGAAATTCTGAAGTAAAGGGTTTTGTGGACTCAATTGTTACAACGGCCCTGGCTGAATTTTTTGAAGAAAACCCAACCATCGCTAAGAAGATAGTTCAGAAGGCGGTAGCCGCTGCAGATGCAAGAGAGGCGGCAAGAAAAGCGAGAGAGTTAGTAAGAAGAAAGACTGCAATGACTTCCTCCGGGCTTCCTGGAAAGCTTGCCGATTGTTCTTCAAATGATCTTGATGAGACTGAATTGTACATAGTTGAAGGAGAATCTGCTGGAGGTTGCTGGGATGGAAAAACTGAAATTGCTTTGGTTGATGGCAGGAATTTATCATTTATTGATTTAGTGAAAGAAGATGAAGAAGGAAAACAAAATTTCTGCTATACTATGCGAAATGATGAGCATATTGGTATTGCCCCAATATTAAATCCAAGAATTACTAAAAGAAATGTAGAAGTTATCAAAATAATTTTAGATACAGGCGATGAGCTTATATGTACTCCAGATCATAAATTCATGCTGAGAGATGGAACATACAAAGAGGCACAAAAATTGACAAAAGAAGATTCTTTGATGCCTCTTTATGAAAAAACTATCGGTGTGATGCCAACAAAGAATCATAAGATAATTGAGATAATAAAATTAAATGAAAAAATAGATGTTTATGATATCGAAGTTCCGAAGACTCATAATTTTGCTTTGGCATCTGGAATTTTTGTGCATAATAGTGCAAAGCAGGCAAGGAACAAAGAATTCCAGGCTATTCTTCCATTGAAAGGAAAGATTCTGAATGTCGAGAAGGCAGCTCCTACAAAAGTATTCTCATCCGAAGAAATTGGAAATCTCATAACTGCGATGGGGACTGGGACGGGGGAGCAATTCACCCTTGATAAATTGAGATATGGAAAAATCATCGTGATGACAGATGCTGATGTCGACGGACAGCACATCAAAACTTTGCTTTTGACATTGTTCTTCAGATATGTTCCACAACTTATAGAAAACGGAAAGATATTCATTGCTGTTGCCCCATTGTACAAAATAAGGAAAGGAAAGGACCATTATGTTTTCTCGGATGAGGAATTGAAGAAACTTGTTGACAAACTTGGAGGAAAGCCAGATGTTCAAAGATTTAAAGGATTAGGAGAAATGAATCCTCAGCAACTTTGGGATACAACCATGAATCCAAACACAAGAATCGTTAAGAAAGTAATGATAGAGGATGCTGTTGAAGCAGACAAAACATTTTCAACTTTAATGGGGGATGATGTTGAGCCAAGAAAATTATTCATAGAAACACATGCAAAGATGGCCCAGCTTGATTTATAAAATGATCACAAAACAAAACACGCTTAGAAATTGTAAAACAATTTCGGCGTACCAAAAATTCGGGAGGAATTTTTTAGTATGACACCTGAAGAAGAAGCTAAAATAAAGAAGGGAGAAATAGAAAAGGGAGTGATAGAGGCAGAGATATCTGAGGAGATGAAATCTGCCTACATAGACTACGCAATGTCAGTCATAGTTTCAAGGGCGCTTCCTGCAGTTGAGGATGGCCTTAAACCAGTTCAGAGAAGAATTCTTTATGCAATGAGTCTGCTGGGCTTGCATCCTGACAAGCCAACGAGAAAGAGCGCGAGGATCGTAGGAGATACAATGGGTAAGTTCCACCCACATGGAGATATGGCAATTTATGGCGCTTTGGTAAGAATGGCTCAGGATTTCAGCTTGAGATATCCTTTGATTGAAGGCCAAGGAAATTTTGGTTGTTTTACAGGAGATACCCAAGTGATGTTAACGGACGGCAGAAAACTCCCTTTTGTAGATTTAATTAAAGAAGCACAGCAAGGAAAGAAAAATTATACTTATACTATAAACAAAATTGGAAATGTTGCAATTGCAGAAATAAAAAATCCCCGCCTAACAAAAAAGAAAGCAGAAATCATGAAAATTATTCTTGATAACAATGAAGAGATAAAATGCACATTAAACCATAAATTCATGCTGCGCAATGGAACATACAAAGAAGCGCAAAACCTGAAGGCAGGAGATTCCCTTATGCCATTATATACAAAATTATCTGAAAAAAGAGACAGGATAAATCGGGAAGGATATCTACTTATTCATCAACCAAAAACCGGCAAATGGATCTCTGCACATCATTTAGCAGATAATTATAATTTAACTTTAGGAGTTTACACAAAACAAACTGGCCGGGTAAGGCACCATATTAATTTCAACAAACTTAACAATAATCCTGATAATGTTAAAAGAATTCAATGGGCGGAACATTGGAAAACACACCAAGACCATGCTAAAGAATTGCATAAAAATCCCGCATATTCCAGAAAACTTGATTCTGGAAGAAAAAATTATTGGGATAAGAAAGAAAACAGGGAATTAAAGTCCAAAGAGCTTTCAGAAAGAAATAGAAAAAATTGGCAAGATCCAGCATATAGAGAGCATATGAAATTAAAGTTAAGCGAGATTAACAAAGAATATATTAAAAATCATCCTGAAAAAAGGAAAGAATTGAGCAAACGAGCAACAGAAACCCTTAAAAAATTATGGAAAGAAGAGGCATATCGAGACAAGAAAATATCATTACTTAAGGAAAGATGGGATGATCCAAATTATCGCAAAGCACAATCTGAACAGATGAAACAAACTTCTAAAAAAATTTGGTCAAACATAGAACACAGAAAATTTATTTCTCAGAATTCAAAAAAGTTTTTGGAAAATGAAGAAAATAGAAAAAGGCTTGTTGCTGCTTACAAAGAAAAATGGAAAAATAATGGGGAATTTAGAAATTATTTCTTGTCCATATTTTCTGAAAACGGAAAAATGGCCAATTATTTTAGGTTTATTACAGTATGCAAAAGAGCTATTGAAAAATATGGGGAATTGACTGATGAAAACTACGAAAAGACAAGGATTAATTATAACAAAAGAAATGGCGCAGGAATCATTAAGTTTCAAGATGGTCTCAAAAAGTTTTTTGATGGAGAGGTAAAACTTCTTCACGAAAAATTGAAGATTGATGAGATTATCATGCCAAAATTGAATCATAAAGTAAAAGAAACTATCTCCTTAAAAGAATATGAAGATGTTTATGATTTAACAATAAATAAAACCCATAATTTTTCCCTTGCTGCCGGAGTTTTTGTTCATAATTCAATCGACGATGACCCCGCAGCAGCGCAAAGATATACTGAAGCGAGACTTACCCAGATGTCGGAAGAGCTGTTGCAGGATTTGGATAATGAAACAGTGGATTTTATCCCTAACTTTGATAATTCCATGGAAGAGCCGGTTCTTATGCCCGGAAAAATCCCAAATCTTCTTTTGAATGGAGCATCGGGAATCGCAGTTGGAATGGCAACAAATATGCCACCACATAACATGACCGATGTTACTAATGCCTGCATTTCTTATATTGAAAAACCCGACATCACTGTTGAAAAGCTTGCAGACATAATACAGGGCCCTGATTTCCCAACAGGCGGTCAAATAAGCAGAAGCGGAATAATGGATCTTTACACAAAGGGAAGAGGAAGCATGGTTTTGAAAGGAAGAACCACTCTTGAAAAGATAAGAAATAAAGAAGCCATAATCATCACAGAACTTCCTTATCAAGTTAACAAGGCAACCCTTGTTGAAAAGATTGCAGATTTGATGAAAGACAAGAAACTTCCAGACATTTATGACATAAGAGATGAGTCTGCCAAGGGCAAGGTAAGAGTAGTTATAGAATTAAGAAAGGATTCTAATCCCCAATTTACTTTAAACAGACTTTATGAATTTACATCCCTTCAAACAAAATTTGACGGAATAATGCTTGCTTTAGACAATGGGCAGCCAAAGGTCATGGATCTCAAGCATATAATTAGAGCATACATTGAATTCAGAAAGAAAGTCGTATTGAAAAGAACAAAGTATGAACATAAAGTTGCTTCTGAAAGACAGCACATTACTGAAGGCCTTTTGATTGCTCTAAAGGACATTGATTCTCTTGTGAATACAATCAGAAAATCTGCAAACACAACTGCTGCCAATGAAACTCTTCAGACTAAATACAAATTGTCAAAGAAACAGGCAGAAGCAATATTGGAAATGAGGCTGTCAAAGTTAACAAGCCTTGAGATGACAAAGCTGAAGGATGAGAATGATTCTTTGATAAAGACCATAAAAGAGCTTCAGAAGATCATAAACTCTGCTGAGGAAGTTATTTCCATAGTAAGAAAAGAATTAATGGAACTGAGAAGACTCTATGGGGATTCAAGAAGAACAGCAATATTTGAAAGAGTAAAGGAATTGACTGAAAGAGATTTGGTTGACAAGAAAGATGTTGTTATAACAATAACATCAAAAGGATATGTCAAGAGAATCGACCTTAAATCTTATCAGGAACAGAAAAGAGGGGGAAGAGGGGTAATTGGCGCTGATCTGGCAACCGGAGACTTTGTAAAACAGATACTTACATGTTCAACGCATGATTATCTTTTGATGTTCACCTCAAAAGGAAAGCTGTTCTGGCTAAAAGCATATGAACTTCCAGAAGTTGCAAAGTATGGAAAAGGAAAAGCTTTGATAAATATCTTGAATATAAATGATGAGGTAACTGCCATCCTCCCAGTAAAAGAATTCAGGGGTTCATTGTTCATGGCAACAGAGAAAGGAATAGTCAAAAGAGCAAGCATGGAAGAATTCTCAAATCCTAGAAAGGGCGGAGTTAACGCAATAAATCTTGAGAATGACAGATTGATTGATGTTGAATTGATCAACGGTGATGAGGAAATTATGATGGCCACAAAGCAAGGGGCGGCAATAAGATTCCATGCAACAGAGGTCAGAGAGATGGGAAGGGCAGCTTATGGGGTAAATGGAATCAAACTGGAAAAAGATGATTTGGTAGTTGGGGTGCAAGTCGTTCCAAGGGAAGAGAATATGAGAAAAGACCTTACAATACTCACTGTTACTGAGAACGGATATGGCAAGAGAACCGATGTAGCTGATTATAGGACAACAGGAAGGGCAGGAAAGGGAGTAATAAATATTTCATGCGACACTGCAAGGAACGGATTTGTCATAGGGATTGAAATGGTGAAGACAGATGATTCAATAATAGTCACATCCTCAAAGGGCATTGTAATCAGAACCCCTGTCAAAGACATAAGGGAGATGGGAAGAAATACTCAGGGAGTAAAAATAATCAAGCTCTCCGGCGGCGACAAAGCCACATCAGTCGTCAAAGTGCAGAAGACCGCAGACGGCGAAGAAGTTGAATAAGTTTATTTCTTAGAAACATTTATTTATGAGTTAAAAGTCAGCAATGCATGAAACAAGAAAGCATAGAACAGAAGTTTGATGGGTATAAAATGGATGAGGAGATCTTGGATCGCATGAAAGATATACCCTTCAACCGACAGGCAATGTGTTTCTTTATGAGCATTCTACAAAAAAGAATTGAGCCTTATTATTCTAAAGTGGAATTTGGCCCAAATGTAGCAGCATTTGTTTTTAGAAAGCTTACCCTAGACCCAGTTTATTGTGAACTCGGAGCAATGGTTGGAAAGAAAAAGAAGGTTATTGTGAAAGCATATAATGATAGAAAAATACAGATATGCGACAATAATCCTTACCTTTTGAAAACCTGTAGGGAGCTTTCCGATAAAACCCATGGGAATATCAAGATTTATTTAGAACATGAGCTGAAATATATTTATTAAACATGATAACCATCCCAAATAAAAGGACTGACAGATTGCTTCATTTCAAATTCTCTGAAAAATATTCTGAGATAAATCCCTATGATTATCTGGAAACATTCCAAATGCCTGATTGGAATGTTCGGATTCATGAAATGCTGGCTGAATTTTTCTATGCTGAGAAATCAGGGATTTCTGGCATGACAGAAATGCAAAGCATTTCTAATCACACTTATGCTGGACAAAAGATGCCCGTGGAATGGATAAGAAAAAGGGGGGAAATTGCCAAGATGGTGGGGGAATTGCTCAGGGCAAATCTCATTGCTGTTGGAAGCGAAGGAAAAAATCATGATGCTGAAAGAAAGCCAATTGATACAGCTATAATTCATCACACCTCGACAAAACATAGTGCAAAATTAAATTATATTGATGCTCTTGGTTTAATCAGACTGTATGCGAAAGCATATGGGGATAAGGAAAATTCTGAGTATGGAAAGTTAATATGGTCCAATCATGTTATGAATGGAAGACAGACATTCATCCCCTATCATTATGTTATCATGAGAGATGGAACGTTTGAAAGATGTTTGGATGATGGGATGATTGGATGGCATGCTGGAAATTGGGAAGTAAATTGCAAAAGCATTGCAATATGCTTCATGGATGATTTGGAAGATTCAAAACCTACAGAACCTGCAATGAAAACTGCAATCAGCATAATAAAAAAGCATAATATCAAATCTGAGAATATTTTCGGACACAGGGAGATTTCAGATAGAACAACTTGTCCTGGTAAGAAATTTTATGATTGGAAGTTTGAGTTGTGCAATGAATCCGGTATAAAACAGACTACGCTTTCTTTATGAGGCCTATAAAATCTATTTAGGCATAAGCTTCAATTTTTGGATTTCATAGGTTCCGGTTTTGTCTTTTTTATTCCAATGAACTTTCCCTTCAGAAACTTGAAGTTTTCTCAAAAACAAAGGACAGTCAAGAACAAAGGTTTCTGCTTCTCCCCCCTCAAATCCAATATGGAATAGATATTTTTTGCTCATTTTTTTAAGTTTTGCCAAGGCTTCTTTATCCACAATTCTTCCAAGCCATTCCTTTCCAAGCCCATCTGAAGCAACACCTATTATCATAATTTCAAAGTCTTCTTTCAAAAGATCATCCCAGTATTTATCAGCATCCTTCTTCCAGAGAGGGTTTATGCATTTTATTTTAAGTTTATCACAGATCTTTTGTATTCTTTCTGCCTGATAGTTTGATGCCAGAGCCCCTGTGACTAAACCTTCAATGCCGTATCTTTTGATTGCTTTTTTTATGGCATCTTCAAGATCTCTTAGCTCCTTCTCTTTTTCTCCCTTTGTAGAACAAACTATAATATTTATTCCCATGGCTTGTGCTTGATCAACTGCTTTGTCAACTGAGGGAGTATGGAACATATAGCTTGATTTATTCTCAGAGATTATGTTTATCAGGCAGATAATGTCATTGTCTTCTTTCTTTGCAAGGTAGGCTGCATAGGCGCTGTCCTTACCACCTGAAAAAAGTATACCCAATCTCATTTATTCCCTCCCGAAAATCCTAAAAATTGCAAGGCAATTTTGGGATGCCAGAGACTTTCAGTTTCTAAGCACAATACTCCTAATTTCATGTAATACCATTTAATGGGAAGATTATTTAAACTTTGATTTTTATCATACTTTATGACAGAAGGCCAAAGACAAGTAAGCGTTGATGTTTCTAAAGCGGTTCCCTTATTCGCAGATGAGGTCCTCATCGCTTCAAAGATAAAGGCATTTAAGGATGACAAGAAAGTTGAAAAAGAAGGAGTGATAGAACTTCTGTTCCTGGATCAATTAAGCAGCCCTCCAAAGGCCATATCCCGAATAGTAATTAGTCGGGCCACTGCAAAGAGTCTTCTAAAGGTTCTTGATGAGAATGTAAAGAAGATGGAAAAGGACCTTAAAGACAAAAATCTGCCAAAGACGCCAATCAAAGTAGATGCTCCAAAACATTCTGAAAAAGGCTATTTTGGGTAAATAGTTCTTTGATATTCTAAAAGACAGCAATATTTATGTATGGGTATTTTATGTTTTTGAATATGGCCAAAAGCATTTCAATATATAACAATGGGAGCCTTTCTGAATTAATATGGGATGCCAATGAGCCTCTTGCATTCATGGACAAAAATGAGGAGATCTATTTGTGTGTTGCTGACAGGATTCTTAAGGAAAAATTTAGCGATTATGGTCTTGAATTGAAATTTAATTTTAAGGATAATACTGAGAATTGGATTCTTTATCCACAGGGAAAAGTGATGCTTTTGAAATCTCCAATTGTTAATGAATATAAAAGGACATATTTCATGCATGATGTGAGATACCTTAGCCCATCTGATGATGGGGAAAACAGGCCAGCCCCCATAATTGAAAAGGCCTGTGCCGGAAAGGATGAGATAATGAAGATGATTGAGAGGTCGGAGAAGATGGAATATTATGCTTCTGCAATTTCGGATGGAAGAATGATTCTTGGAAGAACTGCTCTTGAAAACTTTCTTGTACATTTTGGCCTTGAATTTGTTCTTCCAAATCCTGTAAGGTTAAAGGGATTTTGATTCTAGATAACGGAAAGCAAAGGTTTATAATTAGAACCTGGTTAACAATGAGCTTCAAAATTCAAGAAAACAAAAAATGGCAAACGAAAAACGCAAAAGAAGAACGAAGGAGCAAATCATAGAAGCTCTGGAGCTTCAGCTCGATCTCAGGACCGAAAGGGGAAAGAAGGCACTTGAGAAATTCCAATATTATGCCAGCATAAACTCTCCCTATCTAGGTCTCATTGATGATCTCCTTTCAATATCTGCAGGAAGAGCTTTCATTGAATTCCTGGATTCAGCAGATATCAGGGACTATATAACAGGGGCTAATATCCCTCCTGGCACAAGATGTATCTGTGGGAGTCTTCTGCGCGAAGAATTGATGGTGATGGGCTCTAAAGGATCAGGAAGAAAGCAAGGAGTAGAGGGCCAGATATATTGGAAGATAAGGAACAAGACTCCAATGAGTGCGCTCGGAAAGACTACAAATACTCCTTTTCCTTTAGGATCAAAGCACTATGCCCAATGGGAAGATCTGCTATCCGACCTTGGATTAATGAAAGGGCACAAGACAAAAAAGAAAGCTCTTAGGGTGCTCCCTAAACTTCTTAAGAGAGAATCGGAAAGAATGTCCCCCAACCTTTCAGCCAGGCTGAAAGACAAAGGTTTAGATCCTAATCAGATAATTGCTCTTAGAAATTCCCTCATTGATGCTGCGGATTTGAGCGATGAAGCTTTGCTGTATAGCTTGGATGCCGGGAAGAAAAACAGTTATGGGAACTGGTTCAAGGAGAATATCAAAGACGGAACAATAATCGATCCTGAGATAATCAGAATAAGCAAGAAAGCAGAAGTTGCGCCACAGCTTTTGACTTCAGAAGAGAGGGCGGCACGTACAGTGTATTATTATGAACATAGACTATTCGGATCAAATGCAGTAATATATGGATTGAAGAAAGATCTTGAGCATCTTGCAAATCTTCCTGAGGAAGATCCTTTCATAGAAAAATTTGGCAGGCCAAATCTTAACAGACATTTTGTAAGGCCGGGAACAGAGTTTAGGAAAAGAAAGGATGTCAAAAATTGCACAGTGGCTGAATTGATGAATCTCTCCCATCTCACATTCATTGAAGGAATAGGGCTGAAGGGAGAAGTGAAGCAGGCCTACCATGACATGGACGAATTGAGAATGCAGGCGAATAGGGACACATCTCATAAGTACGGCCTCGGAAGAACTTGGGATTATCTTCTGAAAGAACTAAAGCCGGTATTCTTGAAGATGAAGGGAGAGCTCCATAAAGAATATGAAAAGGAAGGAAAAATTTACAAAGAACATGTTTTCACTCAAAATGAATATTCTCTTCTGAAAACTTTCTACAAACGTTCGGGAATAGGAAAGGGAAGCAAGAGGGAGAATTATCTTAGAAGATTCAGTATAGGAAGCTTCAGAGAAGTCGCACCCAAGATAATCACCATGGGAAGAAAAATGAAGTTCGCAAAGGAAATGATGGAACAGAAGAAAGGAGATGAATGGTTAGAACAGAATCCCATAAAGCAAGATTACATGCTCAAGGAGGAATTCCTTGAAAAATCCTTAAAGCTGGGAATAAAAGATCCAGAAAAGCTCATTGAGGTGCTTTCAGATGATAAAATTCTTGGGATAAAAAACAAAAATCTCAAAAAATTCCAAGAAAGTCATGGAAAGATGATGAAGAATATGTATGAAAATGGTTTGATAGCAAAGAAGTATATTTCTGATTTGAAGAAGGAAAACGCACTGTCAAGATACTCAAAGCTTCTTGAGAAGGAAGGAGTTGTTGAAATTGATGAAGAACTTTCAAGAAAAATGAAAAAGATTGATGATCACATCAAATCGGGATTGATTTATTTGAACGGACAGAATCCCTTGGAAAATGCCAGCAGAAAATTCATTTCCAAAGATGGAAAATGGTCTGCCAATAGGCTGTATCATCATCTTGAGGGCCTAATAAGAACTGCGGGAATAGACATTTCCAAAGCCGAAGAGATAAGGGGAAAGATTTCCGAATTGAGAAAATTTGGAGAATCTTATTATATCACTGGAGGTCAAAAAGGATTTGGCTTCTTCTCGACGGAAGCCATAGATCCCGAGTATAAAAACAGATATGGGCTTTTCTCAGCACATTACATGCCCGCCATAAGTAGAAATCTTAAGGATTTGAAAAGTGCGGTTGAAGTAGGTTTGAATTTCACAGAAAAGCTAAAAGAGATAACTGAGGCCAGCAAAATGTTGGGGATTAAGGGATGCCATGTGGGGGGCTGTCTTAATAAAGAAAACTTGAAAGGAAAAAGAATATTTGTGGAGAGGGGATTCAAAGAGAAAGTTGAGAATTTATATAATGATCCAAGATATGGGGAGATCAGGAATAAGGCAAGAATTGGATATTTTGACAAATAATTCAGACCAATAGAATTTAAAAACAAAATATTTCTCTACACACTATGAAGGTGGAAGAGGTTAATGTGAAAGATAAGAGCTGGAAGGGTTATTTCCCCTATGAGCATAGACTAAATCAGGATGGGATAGCTGAATTTTTGAAAAAGAATTTTGAACAAAGTAAGAAAGTGAGCATTGTCGAGGCCCCATATGGCATTGGAAAGAGCATTGCCATGCTTTCTGCTGCTCTCGCAACTGGAAAGAAAGTTGTGTTTGCAACATGCAACAATGCTGCCCATCATGCAATTGTTGATGAAGTATTAAAGATAAATCAAAAATTCAATACTGGTTTGACTGTTGCTTCGGTAATAGGAAAAGAAAAGCTCTGTCTACAGCAAAATTTTGATTATGAAGGATGTGAACAGATGCAGGCAGCTGGAGAATGTAAATTTTATAACAATGCCCATGACAAGACTGAGAAAAAAATATCCCATGGGGCTTCTCTTTTGATAAATGAGATTGAAAGCATAATGAAATCCAATCCCCATTTGCTTCTACACACTTCTCTTCCAAAATTTGTTGCTGAAAAATGCTTATCCAAGGGACTTTGCCCATATGAAATTACAATAGAACTGGCAAAGAGGGCAAATGTTGTGATTCTTGATTATTTCCATGTATTTACCCCCATATATTTCACAACACAGAAAAGAATGGGGATAGAACCATCAAAATCCATACTTCTTGTTGATGAGGCGGATGAATTGAAAGACAGGGTTTTGTCAATCCTCACAAGACAAACCTCTGCAATGTCAATAGCAAGACTGAAAGAGCAGGCAAGCAAACTAAAAGTTTTAAATGATGAGCAATCAGTTTTCCTGGATGACTTTCATAAAGCATTCATGAAATTTTTCTCAGGAAGGAATGACGGATACTTTGATGTTCCAAAAGAAGGCTTCATTCAATTCATGGAATTAAATTTGGCTATGGGCTTTGAAGAGATGAGGGAAAAGCTTGACAAGATAGTCAATCTTGTTTCAGAACAATCTGAAAAAATGTCCCGTCCTGATCTGTTCCTGGATTCTCTTGATTCCCTAAACAGCAAACAATTCTTCTACGGATTAAAGATGAAACAGAAAGAATCACTTGCAATTTCAAATTATGAGCTTATGGATGCGGTTTTATTTTCAAAGGGAGAAAACTATATCCTAAAAGATGTTTTCAAAGATTTTTATTCAGTAGTTTTATTCTCTGCAACTATTGGGGATGTTGATATCTTCAAAAAGAGCCTTGGGATAGATGCAGAATTCTTTTCATCGGAACAATTCAACACTGAGAATTTTAAGGTAATTCTTAAAAGAGACATTTCTTCTGTTTACACTCAAAGAAAAGAAACTGCAAAGAAAGTTGCAAATGACATAGAATTCCTAAGGGGATTGACAAAAAGCGTTCTCCTTGCTTTCCCATCATATGCTGCCTCAATGGACATTCTTCCATTAATTCCTGATGCAAGGAATATTGATACTGTTAAGGAGTGTGAGGAAGGAATATATTATGTTGTTCTTGGGGGAAGGGGAAGCAGGGGAATAAACAAAGCCCATAATATTTCAATAGTCTATATCTATGGATTGCAAATTCCGCAAAAGGATGATTATTTCTTCAACAGAAGAAGAGATTTTCTCATGAAAAAATACAGCCAAGAGGAAGCCTACAAAATTCTCTATGCAAATGTTGTAAGCAAGGCATGCCAAGTAGCAGGAAGAATATTCAGAACAAGGAACAAAAAGGGCCTTGTGATATTCGCAGATTCAAGATACAAATATGATTTCATGCAAAAGGACTTCTTTTACAGATCATTTCCCAAATATTTCAAGAACAAGATGGTTGAAACCCTCAATGAGCATGAATTCAAGATGCTTTCCGGAACTTTCTGGGGAAAGTTATTCTAAAAAGTCCCCATGCCCCCGTCCGCAGTGACCTATGTTTTGTGTAATCGGTGGGATGTTTCGCCTTTTGTGTTGCCTTGTTGGATTGATGTCGATCGGCATCCTTTATAAAAATTGTCGAGATTTGTTGGATGCAAGGGACTCTATCCTTATCCTATTTTGCTAATTCCTCGACGTATTTCCTCAGATTTCAAGCCCATTTTTCAGGATGATCCCTCAGTTTTCTGCAGATAATTAGAACTCGCCAATTTTTGGTGAACTTTTTTATATAATTTTTTATATAACTTTTTTCACCTTGTATCTTAAAAGCAATTTTCGAGAAAAATCGAGAAATATTAAAAAATGCGTTTCAGAGGCATGTTAACCCCAAGCGGGGCATTTGATAAACGCATTATAATTCTAAGGATTCATTGAATCTATCTTTTCCTAATCTCATTAGCGCCTCTGTGCTTCTTACAGAAGATCTATTCCAAGTCATATCTTCATCTAATCCCCATATCACAAATTTTGAAATTCCAAAAGAAATCGCTTCAAATAGATGTTCCTTTTCCCAGGAAGTCATCTTTCTTTGACTTTCATAGCCTTTAAGGATTGCCTTTAGAACACTGAAATTAATTTTTCCATTTTTAAGACCTGCAACCATTGTAGTTCCAAGATCATTAATCATAAAATCTCTGCAAACCTCATCCCAGTCTATAACTTTGATCAATTTTTGTTTTTTGAAACGAACATGTTCTGGAGTGAATTCAATATGACAAACTGCTTTTGGTTGATTTGAGGGGATTTTGAAAGAAGAATGTATCTCTCTGATAAACCCTATAACTCTCTTGGCCCTCTGAGGAGATTTTTTTATTCTCCACTCATTTTTCCGCAATAAGCTCTCAAAACTTCGAAAATCTTGCCCCCTTCTATGCATGCTGAAGTTTTTAGTTAATTTGTGTAATCTTCCAATGTACTTTCCCAACTCATAAGCTTCTTTTGTAGAGATCTTGTGCCTTTCTTTGAGATTCATTATTTCAAAGATCACAATGGGTTTTCCCCCATACAATAAAAAAGGCTTATTCCTCTTTGTAGGTAAGAACTTAATGTTGGGATATTTTTTCTTTGAATATACTCCAATAATTTGAAACTTTCTAGGAACCCTTCACTCATGCCTCGGATATACCATTTTATAAAATATTTTCCCTTTGTTGTTGTAATTATAAAGCAAGGCCTGTCATAATGGGGCCTTTTTACTTTGCTAAAACTTTTTATCTTGCCCAAATTATAGTTCTCAAGAATACTTTCAAAATCCCTCTTCTCCATATAATAACAAAGAGGTTATTATTTTTAAAACCTTAGAATGCCCTCTTCCACAAAATCTCAAACATTGTCCTTTCAAAATCCGAAACATCTTTGCTCC
>JAHJTO010000028.1 GCA_018829845.1 Nanobdellota archaeon | reverse complement strand
TGAGAGAAAGAGGAGAAAAGAATAAACATGAAGAAGTCAATTAATTTGTCGAGAGGAAATAATAATCGGATAACACAGGTGCGAAGCATGGCTATATTCAGCAAATATCCCTGGTTCATAATGGGGGAAATAGCAGGACTACTAGCATCACCGAAATAATTTCTTTTGAAAATGGCAATATTAAAGAATTCAGAGAAAAGCTAGAGATTGATCTAAGTGATGGTGAATCTTATAGATCTGAATGTAATTTCACTATTAAACTGAAAGAAAGGAGAAATCTTAATTCTTTAATGCGTTATAGCAAATTGCCAAAACATGTAAAGGACGAATTGAGAAAACTTTTTAGTTTGGAAAAAACCCTGATTTAATCATTTTATTTTCATTCTTATTTGGCATGCCTTACAAATATCATTTCTTGAAGGTTCCCCGCATTCCTTGCAATATTTTAATCCCTTCGATTTTACTTCATTTCTCAGTTCTGGAAGTAATTTTGTAAAAGATTTGACAATATTTCCCTTGATCTTTGGATTTTTCTTCTCCATGTCATTCAAATAATTTCTAACCTCATGCCTGTATGCTCCGATTACGCAAGGGCATCTTTGATACATGACTGGAAAATTCATTTTTTTAGAATATTCCCTTACATTTTCTTCTTCACAGAAGTATAGTGGTTTTATTCTTGTGACAAACATTTTATCTTCAAACATTCCTACCTTCGGCCCAGAATTTATTCCAAGCATCATGTTTCCCTTGAAAAGATTCATGAGGGCAGTCTGGGCTTCATCATCAAGATTATGTCCTGTTGCAAGTTTTTTCGCTCCAAGTGATCTTGCTTTTTTATTTATCAACCATCTTCTTAATATCCCGCATATGGTGCATTGTTTGTAATTTGTTTCAGATCCTACAACTTGTTTTATGTAACAAATAGTATTTCCAAGCTCAGTTTTTATTGAAAAAATATGCAATGGAATTTTATTTATCTCACACATTTTCTTCACATTATCCATATTGTCATCAGACCATTTCCCCATATGGAGATTTACATGGAGGGCTTCAACATTATATCCAAATTTTTTAAGAAGATAGGCTACGGTTGTTGAATCCTTTCCACCGGACATTGCAACAACTACTTTTTCATTCTTTTTGATGAGATTATTTTCTTTTATTGTTTTCAGAACAAGATTCTCAAATCTTTTAACAGTTTTCATAGAATTATATTGCAAAACCAGCTTTTAATGATTTTGCTTCATACCCTTTACCAGGGCATAATACATTGGATCTTCAAAATCTTGTTTTGTAGGGAGGGGGTAATCTTTTATCTCTTCAACATATTCTTTTATTGTATCAAAGCTTTCTGGAAGATCAAGTTTTGAGTGGATTTTATGGAAAAATCCAAATCCTTTTGCTATATTTCTTATTTTATAGCTATCGTAGGAAATTTCAAAAAATTTCAAGAATTTATTTTTATTTGTTATCTTTTCATAATTTTTTTTGGTCTTTTCTATATTTATTTTGCAAAAATCTGAAATGCTGCAGAATTCTGGGAATATGTCTAATGCAAAGCATTCTGTGAGACCATCATGGGTTGCATAAAATGCTCCCAATTTTCCATTGGAATGCGCCTTAATCATGTGGTAAATTTCCATAAGTGTTCCATCTTCCTTATCAAACCCTGCTTTTTTCATTAATATGTCATTCCACGAAGGATTTATTGCTTCGATTGCTCTATGACCGAGCTCATGGAGCGCTAGAAGTTCATGGGAGACAGAATTATTTTTATATGATTTGGTTGGATCGACATAAATTCTCCCGCCCTCACTAAATATTTCTGGTTCCTCATGATTGAATCTTGCCTTAACTACTACAATATCTTCAATGGCTATTCCGGCTCTTCTTATCCCTGGAAGGAATTTGTCAACATTCTTCTGAATTTCTGACACAGTTATTCTCATAGAACTATTAAGGCTTCTAAGGGATATAAAAACCTTTTTGGTCAATCCCGGGCTGGGTATCCCCGACGCGGGACTTTCCTAATTCTATATAGACGATAAAATAGTTTTTCCCGAAGAGCTGATTTCCTCCTTTGGTAGTCGCTACCAAATCTTAAATAATATCAAATAAATTCTATTGATAAAGTAGAAATATTTATATATAG
>JAHJTO010000027.1 GCA_018829845.1 Nanobdellota archaeon | reverse complement strand
ATCCTTTGACTAAGGATAACTAGTCTGTTAAAGTAATACGTGAACACTAAAGCTACTAGCACAAGAATTACGATTAATATCCAAAGTCCGGTCACCATATCCCCATTAGATAAAAACTCTTTATAAAACTTGTGAATCCTATGCTCTGCCGGAAAGGACAAATTATAACGATTAAATAAAAAAAAGCTTGAGTTTCCTTTTGGCCATTTTCGGTAATTATCTTCCTTTTGATATTGTAAAGTATAATTTGCCAGCCAAATTCTCTTTTCTTCATAAAACATTTTTTACTTCTCAAAAAATGAATTTGTGTTCTTTTCAAAGTAGAATTAACTGTTTCATTAATCCATCTCATTCCATAAAATTCTGGGAGATTTACGCATTCTCGACGGTATTTTCCCTTTGGTCTCTGGTCTTTATATCCTCTTTTATCCATTTTCCTCACAGGAGCATAAAAAACAATCCCATTTGCACGAGCAATTTCATGCAAATTTTCTGAATCATATCCTTTATCTCCCAAACCAATAATGCCCTTTATTTTATTTCTTCTAAATATTTTCTCAGCGCCCTTAACGTCATGTTCTCTGTGAGTTATAAAATTGAAATCCAAAATAATTTGAGTTTTCACGTCGATAAAGAGGTCTGCTTTTGCATAGGGCATGTGTGGCAGATCGCCTATTTCTAGAGCTCTTTGTTCATAATGTCTTGATCTTTGCCAGGAGTCAAAACCTGTTCCGTCAATAGAAGTCAGTCCAATTTTTTCTGGTAGAATTTTGGAATGCAAACTTCTAATTTGTTGCATGTCAAAAAGTTTTAGCCAATCATGCAATGTACTTTTCTTTGGAATCTTTTCTAATCCAAGCCAAGAAATCCATTTTGATTCTGAAAATTCGACGACAAAATCTCTTAATGATTTTTTACTTCTTTGGTACAAAATAATTATAGAAACTCTTTGATAATTTGTAAATTCTTTATTGCCTGTTTTATTGAAATGCATAGGCAAGCCTGAAGAATGGAAAAGATTATTTATCTCTTCTTCCAACCTATTATTGAGTCTAGGTAGGATAATGTGTTGTCGCATGTCCTACCTAGACTCGTCGAGGATAAATATTTTTCGGTTCTAAAAAATCAAACTCCGGACAGAGCACATAATTAGCAAGATTTAAAAGAACCTTCTTTTTCTCTCTTCTATGACCATAACGAAGTTAATGCGTGAGCAGGATGCTGGATGCCTAGAAACCCGCAGGAGGTTTTTATGATTACAAAGCAGCCAGTGTTGAATGTTGGAATGGTTGGCCATATTGATCATGGAAAAACCACTTTGTTGTATCAGCTCTCTGGAAAATGGACAGACACACATTCTGAAGAATTGAAGAGAGGAATCACAATCAAGTTAGGATATGCGGATGTTGTAATAAGAAAATGCAAGGAATGCAACTCCTACACAAGGGAAAAGACATGCAAATGTGGCGGACAGTCAGAAGAGATTGAATACATCAGCTTCGTAGATGTTCCAGGACACGAAATGCTTATGGCAACAATGCTTTCTGGAGCAGCCATAATCGATGCTGCCCTGCTTGTCATAGCAGCCAATGAGCCATGTCCAAAGCCCCAAACAAAAGAACACCTTATTGCCTTGCAAGCCAAAGGTATTAAGAATATTATAATCATACAGAATAAAGTAGATCTTGTTGACAAAGCGAGGGCGATGAAGAGCTATCTTGAAATAAAGGAATTTGTCAAGGGGACTGTTGCCGAGAATGCTCCCATAATCCCTATTTCCGCAAGACAGGGAGTAAATCTTGATTTGATATATGAAGAGATAACCAAGATACCTCTTCAGAAGAGAGATGAAAAATCAGAACCCATATTCTTTGTTGCAAGAAGTTTTGATATAAATAAGCCTGGAACAGAAATCAAAGATCTTTCAGGAGGAATTCTTGGAGGGATATTAAAAGAAGGAACATTGGAAGTAGGGGATGAGATTGAAATAAAGCCCGGAATGTCTGTTAAAAAGCATGATAAAACAACATACACCCCATTAACAACAAAAATAATAAGCCTTTATTCTGGCTCAAGCAATTTGGATAAGGCAGAACCTTCAGGTTCATTGGCTTTGCAGACAGAATTAGACCCATTACTGACAAAATCTGACAATCTTGTTGGATGTGTTGTGGGATTAAAAGGAAAATTGCCTGATGTTTCCTATACTCTGAAGCTTAAAACCACACTATTCAAAGAGATTCTCGGAGCAGAAAAAGAAACCGCAGTCACTCCAATAAAGGTCAATGAACCTATCCTCCTTTCCATAAATACTTCAATAAGCGTTGGAATGGTCACAAAAGTCAAGAACAACGAGGTTGAATTGGCTTTGAAGATTCCGCTTGTAGCCATCAAAGGAAGCAAAGTGGGTATGGCTAGGAATCTAGTTGGACACTGGAGACTGATTGGATGGGGCGAAGCTTTATAGAATCTGTTTTATGCCTAAAACTCCTACTTGCCAAGTGTGAGAAATGTTTTTAAACAGCCCACCCTACTCTAAATTAATTACCTTATGCTCACAAGCCTAAGGCTACTAAATATACACAAGGGAGGATAAAAAATGACAGAAGGAAGATGTATGAAATGCAAAAAGCAAGTGCAAATGAAAGACGAAGCAGAAACAACTTTCAAAGGAAAGGCTGGAGAGATGAGAGCCATGAAAGGAGTTTGCCCTGACTGCGGCACAAAAGTTTTCAGAATATTGGGTAAGAAGTAATTCTGACCCGTTTTATATTAAACCTCGGGGTATGATGAGAAACATTATATGTTTCTGTCACGCCAAAAAGGGATAAAAACCTTTTTTAGCGATCCCCTTGGATTTTCTTTTCTATTTCTAATCAGATAACATATTTTCTAAGTATAACAGAATTTGAGAGTACCCTCATTCTCATAAAAAATAAAATAAAAAGAAAAAGCAGATCCTATCTCCTTACTTACAAGGCACAATCATCTTTGAAAGACCGCAGATAACAGCCAACCATCCAATAAACACGGGCCAGCTAACTATGGGCCAGTATGCGTTTGCAAGGACTAATGCTCCTACAATTAACATAGGCCATCCATTTCCGCAAGGCACACGAACATTTTTCTTTACAACTTTTTTCGCCATTTAAATCCCTCCTTTTAGTATATAATCAGGGTTTTTTGAGTTTAAATATGCTCGGGCGTGGCACCAGAAATTCCAAAAAGATTATGAATTTGGGAAGAGGGATTGTCAGCATAACAATTCTTGTTTGATGAGCAAAATAATCTTAAAAAGAAAGATTTAATTTTGTCAACAAAAAAGTCAACAATCTCCTAATATAAATGTCAATAAAAATATTAACATTGTTGCTGGAAGACATCGACGAAGAATAGATGAATTCGCTGAGAAATCAATGATTTCTGGCGTCCCGAAAATCTCCGATTTTCAAGGATATATACTTTGTCGATGATAAAATAACAAGAAGCAACAAGGTTTGATACGAGCCAGGCACAATTGAGAGCCATTTTTTGATTTTAAACCTTTTTGAAAGGGAGTATTTTCGATGGTGCAACAAGTATTTAAATTCAGTTTAAGCCTATTATATTCAAAGTGATTGAATGAACATTGAAGGAAAATTTCTAGCGGCTTCTGGCCTTATTCTAATACTTTGCTCAATACTTATGGCCTTTCCAGAAATGATTCTTCCCGCAGAAGATAGTCAAATAATTATTACAGGATACGACACTCTTAATATCAATCGAGCTCCTCCACTTTCAGCACCTTTCTGTGGGGATGGAAGATGCAATTCGGATGAGAACTTTACAACTTGTTTTGAAGACTGCCATTGTGGGAATACTATATGTGACTCTAATGAAAATTACACAAGCTGTGCTGTAGATGGCTGCTTATGTGGAAATGATGTGTGTGATGAGGATGAAGATTATCTAAACTGTCCAAGTGAATGCTCATGCAAAAATGGCATATGTGACAGCAATGAAAATTATACAACTTGTCCTTATGACTGTTATTGTCCAAAAGGCCCATGTATTCCCGGAGTGAATTGCGATGCCCCGCATATGATTTCATGTAGTTATCCAAATGCTTACAGTATAAACTGTAGTCTATGTCATTACAAATCATGCGCTAGTGGGTGGATGGAAGCTACTTGCTATTTAGATAATATTACATATGGATTTATAAAAGATGAAAACACTGGGATGTGCTTTACAGGCATACTATGTGGTACTTGTCCGAGCTTTTCTGACTCAGTTCAATGTCCGTACGGTTGTGAAAATACAAAATGCCTTACAACGAACAAAACAGTCACGACAACAACTTCAAATAAGACAAATGCTACAAACTGCACTGAAGACTGGCATTGCGCTTACGGAGAATGCATAAATGGAATTCAAAGAAGAGGAACATGTATTGACTATGAATTTTGTGGAACAAAAGAAGATCTTCCTCCAATATCACGAAAATGCATCTCCTCTACAAAAATATGCGTTCAAAATTGGACATGTACTAATTGGACTCAATGTTTGAATGGACAGCAAAGAAAATCATGCAATGATGAAAATACTTGCGGAAATATGAGTGGAAAACCTAAAGAATCTCAAACATGTTCTTCCCCTGCGCCTTCAATTAATGCCTCTACCGCTGTTCCTGCGCCTTCAACAAGGGGTTCAAGCACGGGAGTGATTTTATCAGTTTCTTCATTGACATTGATTGGAGCAGCCATTATATATTTAGTAATCAGAAAAATAAAAATCAAAAAGCTTGTCGGTCAATTTAATGATATTTTGAAAAAAGCAAGGGTTTCAATGCAGTCTGGAGATTCAGCCGCAGCAAAAAATAGTTACAAAGTCTTCAGAGAATCCTTAAATCAGTCTCAAGGCAAGATTCCAAAGAAACATTTGGCAAGGCTAACTGATGAAGGAATGAAGCTTTACAATGAACTCATAAAGTCTTCTGGCTTGTAAAGCTTGGATTATGAAATGTTTTTTGGATAGAGCGCCCCCACTATTCTTGGTCGGAAAAAGAGAAAAGAAACGCCCGCCTACCCTGATTAAAAAATAAAAAACTTAAAATTCAACAAAACAGATCAGTTTAGTTTTGCTGTTGTTCGGAAGATTGCTCTTCTTTTTCTTTCTTCTCTTTTTCTTTCTTCTTTTCTTCTTCTGTTTTTTCTCCAGCGGAAGTCTCTTGAGTTGTTTGTGTTTCGTTTTCCATTTAGATAATCGGTGGCTTGCGTTTAAATATGTTTCCCAAATTTTGGAATTTTTCTAAAGAATTCTTTTTTCCTTCGTTTTTGAAAAATTGGAAAAAGCCGATTAATTTTCCTTCTTTACTATCCATATTTCAAAAATATAATATATCGGACGGGGCTGTAGGAAACCTACGGTTTCCTGACAATCACCTTCTCTTTTAATAGCAATCAACCTTCCTTTCTTACCAACTGACCCGAGTTCGAACGACTGTGCAGAGGCCAAGAATTATTTTTTGGAAAGCTTCCAAAGTCAATCATAACAAATTTAAACTTAGAATCTCTTAAGAGTTTATGGTAAATAAAAAAGAGGTTGTGTATTTAGTGGGGGATTGCGGTCCCGAGCATAATGATATTTTAGGTGTTCATAAAACGTATGAAAGTGCTCTTAAGGCATGGGATAAGCTAAGAATTGAATTGCTTAATGATGCTAAACATATGCTGCAATTTACTAAAGATGATGCTCGAAAAAATTTAGAGAAGGGAAGATATAATGGGGAGGATAAACCTTTCTCACAGGACACCATAGATTACCTTAAGAAGATTGCAGAGAATGGCAATGAGATATATCTAGAAATTATCGAAAAACTATCATGTGAAGATCCTGAAAAAATAGATAATTATCCGCATGAAACACCATATATTCATAAAGAAGAAATTGAAGAATGATTTCGAACTGTTAGTAATTATTTTATGATGCAAATATTTATAAACTAATTTGCAATAGGATAAACATGATAATAAGAGATATAATCGAATTGCAGAAGAGAGAAATTGACTCCCTATTAAAAGAAAGATATATAGAAAGAGTAGAACCCAACATAAATCTAAGCAACTCACTAATCAAAGTTATCATAGGCCCAAGAAGAGCGGGAAAATCTTTTTTTAGCATTTATACCCTGAGTAAGAACAATAAATTTGGATATATCAATTTTGATGATGAGGAATTAACTAGGGTTGAAGACTATAACGAACTAATTTCAGCAGTAAACTCTGTATATGGGACTCCTAAAATCTTATTTTTTGATGAGATACAAAACTTGCCCAGATGGGAACTTTTTATTAATCGCCTTCAGAGGCAAGGGCACATATTAGTCGTAACTGGGAGCAATTCACATCTTTTAAGCAAAGAGCTCGCAACACACCTGACGGGGAGACATTTCCAAATAATAGTCTTTCCATTTTCATTTAAAGAATACCTTAATTTTGAGAAGAAAAATCTAACTACCTCTGAGATTAAAGAAAAGTTGAATGATTATCTTATTTTTGGAGGATATCCTGAACCTTTAATTAAAAAAATAAACTATAAAGAATATCTTTCAACTCTCTTAAACTCCATACTGTTTAAAGATATAGTAAAGAGATATAAGATAAGATATGCCCAAGCCATAAGCGATTTATCAGAACAATTGCTGTCAAACATAGCTAATGAATATTCTTATAATTCACTGAGCAAGATCTCCAAAATAAAAAGCACGCATACTGTTGAAAAGTATATTAAATATCTTGAAGAGTCATTCATATTTTTTAGTGTAAAAAGGTTTTCATATAAAATGAAAGAGCAAATATCTTCTATAAAAAAGATATACTGCATAGATAATGGATTTATCCATGCAAGGGCATTTAATTCAAGCCAAAACATCGGAAAATTATATGAGAACGTTGTAGCAGTAGAATTAAAAAAACAAGAGCTAAATGGGAAAATTAATTTTTATTATTGGAAAAATCAGCAACAGGAGGAGGTAGATTTTGTTGTTAAAGAAGGAATAAAAATAAAACAATTGATACAAGTTTGTTATAACCTTAAAGGTGCAGAAACAAAGAATCGGGAAGTTAGATCATTATTGAAAGCAGGCAATGAATTAAAATGTAAAAATCTTCTTGTTATAAACTCTGATAAAGAAGGTGAGGAAGAAATTGAATGGTTTGGAATAAAAGCAAAGGTCAAGTTTACTCCCTTATGGAAATGGCTTCTTGAAGAAAAATGAAAATATTTGTGATCCCAGATACACATTTTTAGTCATTAGAATATTATTATATCAATAACTTCCCGATAAGCCAGATTTCTGATGAAAATTGCGCATTATTCCCTTGGGTTACTTATCCATTATTGCAGGAAGGCGTTGAAACCCTTAGGAAATGGGGATTCAGGTATGTTACCGTAGCTTTCACATGGATCAAGACCAATAAGAACAATGGCCAGCCGTTTGTTGGCCTCGGAAATTGGACGAGAGCCAATGCTGAAATATGTCTTCTGGGCGTAAGAGGTAAATTACAGAGAGAATCAAATAAAGTTAGGCAAGTGATCCTTTCCCCATTGAGAGAGCATAGCAGAAAGCCCGATGAAATCAGGGAGAGGATTGTCAACTTGCTCGGAGATATGCCAAGAATAGAGCTTTTTGCCCGTCAGACAGTCAAGGGATGGGACTGCTGGGGGAATGAGACTACTAAATTCAACAAGGAGGAGTTATGCAAGAAGTGAATAAGCCAGTGGATCCTGAAGAGATTATCGCAAGGTTGGACAGACTGATTGAATTCTTTGAGAAATATGCCCAAAATCATGATGAAAAAGAATGCCCAAATTCACCTGCTGATAGAAAGCGAGGTATTCGAGAGCCTGCAAAACCAGGCAATCGAAAGGAATATCTCATTTTCTGAAATGTGCCGGCAGAAACTCAGGCAGAATAATCAACTGGATAGAATGGAGATTATGATCAAAGGGATTGAAGAAAGGGTTAATAAAAAGGGGAGAATTAATTCAAATTTCTAAGAAGTGAATCTGCATATTTCTGCCAAGACGCAGTTGTGTACTTTTTAGGCAAGCCATATTCTACTCTTGTTTCATCCAAGGAAGTCAGATAAGCTTTGAAACTATAAGGTATAAATTTCGCTGCAAGCTTTTTTGACATGCCAACTTTATTTGCGGATTCACATAATATTTCAAGAGTTTTTTTGAGATCCCTTTTGGTGTCATTTAAGCTGTTGGTAAAATCTAAGCATGGTTCTTTAGTGATCATATTACTTTTCAGAATTGAGGGTATAAAAGCTTTATGGGATCAGGGTTCCTGTTCAAAAGGGGAAGTTTTTTATACATCCATTGAACAGACAATCTAGAGGGGATTGGCCCTCAGAGCCTTATTCTGAGAAAATTGAAAATGGGAAAAATAACTGAAGCTCTTGAGTATATTATGGAGATAGAAGGGCAAGACAGAGTATTTACTGATTTGAAAGACAACTGCATGCTGGATAAATCGTCTAGAGCAGACTATAATATCGACCTCGAGAATATTTTGAATTCTGCTCATTTCGTGCCGTTGAAAGAATCAAAAAACTTGAATGAGCTTTACTCTACGGTAAGGATGGTGCTTGGAAATCCGCGTGATTGTGAGCAGGGAAATGACAAGAATTTCTCAGAGATCCTTAAATCTGGTCAGGGAGACTGCATGGAAAAATCAGCATTGTTCCAGATTGCCATGGATTTTTTTAGAAAAACTGGAAATCACCCATTATCTGGAAAAAGGTCATTTTATGTAAGCGCATTTTTAAAAACTGAATTCGAGTCAGACTTCAGCAGGCATGCATTTAATATTGTGACTTCGGAAAAGGAAAACCTATTGATAGATTTGGAAAATCCCTTGCTTGATGGGGAAAATAATGAAATCCCCTATATTGTTTCAGCAAGCATTAAGCAAGATAGTTGTGAGATAGTCATCCCAAAAAAATTTGCGTTTGGAAGAATTTACCATCTTTAGGACTAATCACCCTGTCTGCGGATGGGGCATAAAGAACCTACGGTTCTTCATCCATCTCCCTTTCTTACCAACGTTTTCTACCAACTAACAATTACTTACAAAATTTTTGAAAAATCAACAAATAAGTTTTTATAGTTCTAGAATATGGGGATATTATGCTTTGGGGATGTCAAAAAAGGGGAGAGTGTCTTTATGATCGTTCTAAAAAACCGATAAAGATAGTCGGGATTATGTCTTCTAAAAGGGCCAAGAGTGCATGCGCAAGAGAAGATCCCACAAGCAATGAGCTTCTGAAGATATCCTTGAAGGAGGCCGAGAAGAAAGGGGCCAAAATTGAAATTATTGATCTGAGGGAATTGGAGATAGGGGCATGCAAAGAATGTTATTCCACATGTCCTGCTCAATGCAGATTCAATGAAAAATTGAATCAATGCGATTGCTACTGGCTCAAACAGGATACGCTCTTCTTGAATAATGGAGAAGTCTGGCCTCTGGAAGAGGCATATGACAAACTCACAAAAAAAGAATTTTTCGAGTTTTATCATTCTGAAGGAAATATGGAGAGAAAAGATGACATGTGGAAAGTTTACAAGGCACTTATGGGAGCAGATGGAATAATTTTCTCAACATCCACTAATTTTTATGGAAGGCCAGCTTTATTGCAGACAATGCTTTCCAGATTCTGTGCTCTTGATGGAGGGGTTGAAGAAAATTGGGGGGATGGAAAGAATCTTAACAATTCAATTAAATATTCCAAAAAGAAAAATAGCGTTTACAAACAAAGATTATTCGGAAAACATGTGGCATTCATCAATGTGAGCAAAGAAGGAGATTCAGTAACGCCCAATCTGATGAAGGCATGCACCATGATGGGGATGAAGACAATCCCCTTGGGAGTTTCATATGGGATTAATTGGTATAATGACAGGACTCATAGAAGCGACAAGAAAAAAGTTTTGAATGATAAATACACTGTCGGCCTTGCAAAGTATATCGGGCAGCAGATAATTAAAGAGATAAAGATGAGCGATAGGATTTACGGAAAAGCAAGCCAGACTGTTTAATTTTCAAAAGAGGAATAATGAAATCAAAAAATTTATTTTTATTAAGCTGGAGAAAAGCATGGATAATTGTTGTTTCGGGCGTTATATTTATCATTTTACATAATCTAATTAGTGGAATTTTTGGAATTGAAGAAGCATTCTTCTTCATATTAGTTATATTTGTTCTTCCAGCATATGTTTTAATAGCAATAATCTACAGCTTAATCTATATTCTGAAAAAGAAGCCTAAGAAAAAGAAAAGATCAAGATCTTGAAGATATTTCCAGAGTATGGGAAAAATGTTCTGCCACTACGACCTGCCCTGCATGGGCATGGCTAAAGCTTTGAAAGATCATCGATGCCTGGTTGGAATTGGATATTGTTTTTTCACAAGGGTTTCTTAATCAAAACCGAAAAGACCTTTGAAGATATTCCATAACTGTTTCCATACTGAAGGTTTCTGTGTAGAAATTGTTCCATCAGAAGTTCCTGAACCTGAAATTGACTGTCCTTTCACATTCATTAGTTTTTGAAGGGCCAGTCTGTCCTGTTCAGCATATGTACACCATATCCCCCCCATGTCATTGCAATCTTTTTCAGAATATATGACTCTTGCTTGAGCAAATTCTATGTCGGCATCAGTCACGCCCCTTTCTCCTACCAAAGATTTGATTTTTGATTCAGGAAAAGATTGAGCATGAGAGAAAACAATATCCGATCCTAGGGCTTGGGCGAGAATACTTGGAATCATTCCAATTATCATCATTGCTAGAATTGCAAAGATCAAAGCTCTTTTTTGCATATTATTACAGAGTATTTGTTATTTTTAAATTCTTGGGGGGGGGGGGAATTCCAGAAGTAAATGATATTGTGGAAGGCAAAAAGCCTTATTTGTCAATATTATTCTGGAGAATTTGACAGCAGATGGATAGATTCTATCTCTGACGGATTGGAATACTGTCGGGGAGATTTGAAGGATGCCATTGGAGAGCTTATAATTTTCTCAGCCCAGTAGAATTGAAAGTCGTTCTTCAAAGGATTTATATACTACAGAACATACAGTATAGTCTTGGGGTGGTTAGCGACCTCAGCGCTTTCTATTTGGGGATTAAACAAAAATGGCAACAAAATGCAAATGCAGACACTGTGGAAAGAATGAAGCAACAAGGAAGATTACAGATCTAATGAACATGAGATCTCTTGAAGTATGCGTTCCTTGTTTCAAAAAAAGCAGAAGAAGCGCCTCATTGAATTAAATTTAATGTTTTAGAAAGATTGGGGAATATTCCAAATCATCTCTTTAGTAGTGTTTTTACTTCTTCTACGGTCAGCCCTTCATTTTCCTTACTGCATTTTTTTATGAGTTCAATAAGATGGATGCCATATCCCCTTAATATAACTTGAAGATCATTGTGTCTTTCATCCATTTGCCTGTATCGAGAATTTTTCTTATACAATTTGAGGTCGTTTCTTTTCATGTATTTGCTTAGATTCATATCATTAACAATATGGCATAATTCATGAGCTATGCCCCCTTGGATGAGCTTCTTTGATGCTTTTTTAAGCGTACTCTCCACTGAAATCCAATAATGGTTCATAGTCCCACCGAAGTTGAACAGATATTCGGACAGTTTTTCATATTTTAGATTTATCTTCTGTTTTTTGAGCTCTGGAAAAGAATTTGAAACAATCTCATCCAAAACATTTCTAAGTTCATAAACCATTGAATTTTCGAGAACTTTCCACATTTAAAGCTTTCTAATAAATTGAAAAGGCTTAAATTTTTGGGTTTAATAGATTATTGAATTCTTATTGTCTGAATACATGTAGGTTATCCTCAACTACTCTTTTGATTATCCTCCCAATAAATGTTGATTTTTCAAGATAATGTTCTTTCATTTTGATTGTGCGCTTTGGGAATTATTTAAAGCCATATTAGAGTGAACTACCATAACCTAACACTTTCATGTCGAGGTTATGGCTTCTGACTTCATAGATGCACCTTGCTGAACAAACTGCCCAGTATTGGATGCTTTCTCCATCGAGGCAAGTTCCTTACCTCTAGCCAATATATTTATT
>JAHJTO010000001.1 GCA_018829845.1 Nanobdellota archaeon | reverse complement strand
TAAATTAAACAGCCACTTTTTTAAATACGCGCCCATAGTCATTCCACGTGATTAATTTCAAAGCAGTTTTCTTATCTACCCATTTTAAGCCAGAATGCTCATTTTTATCAATTTTTATTTTCTTTTGAAAAACTCTCACCAAATAAATCCTATTTTTTGCCCCAATCCATGGCAGAGAGTCTTTCATATATTCTTTCTTATATTTAAATTCATGAATATATTTGGTTTTTTTAGCCTTAAATTTTGAAATACCAGCCTCTTCTTTAATTTCTCTTTTCAAACAATCCCATTCACTTTCATTTTCCCTCTTTCCACCCTTAAGAAACTCCCAACCTTTCCAATTTAACTTTCTCTTTAAAAGAAGATACTCTCTCTTCCCATTTAAATCAATAAAAACAATTGCTGAAACGCCTCTTCTTACACAAAAAATAGAAGATCTTTTGTGTTCCAAAAAGTTCCTCTTTTTTACCATTTTCATGATTTTATTAATTAATAAAAATTTATAAACCTACCTTAATGGGCCTTTCAATTCTCTGTCCAAGATCTTCAAGAAGAAGGGAAACCTTCTTCTTTTTAGAATAAATCTCCTCTAAAATTATCTTTTTCTTTTTTTCAATCTTTAAATTTTCTTCATCTCTTTCTCCAATTTTTCCATTCAAATCTTCATAATTTAATTCCTCAATTTTTATTTCCTTCAATTCATCTCTCAATTTTGAAAGATCTTCATCATATTTCATATCTTTCTCCAAGAAATTCAACAGCACCAGTTCATCTATTTTGTTAACATTCTCTAAAAATTGAATTTTTCTTTCATTATCATTAGTATAAACATTTTCTTCTATATCTTTTATAATTTCATCAAGATCCTCTAAAACCTTCAAACCATCATCTTCTCTTAGGGCAGAAATAGTATCTTCAATATACATCAAAACATCTTTCTTTTTCCTATTCCAAGCATATTTTTGTATGACTTTTTCAATATTCATAAACAAATTTCTTAACTTCGCCCTTTCCTGCTCTTGCTCTTTTTCAAATTTATCTATTTTTTCTCTCAATTCTTCCCTATGTTTCCATTCCTTGCTTGCCTGAAGGCTTTTCTCTTTATTTTTTAGAGAGTCTATTGTTTCCTTAAGAGCATTAATATGATCATTATTCTCTTTTTGAATGCATTCAAATTTTTCTACTATTTTTTCATCATTCTTTATACTATCCAAAATATTTATAATGGTCTCAATCATCCTTTCATCGGTTTTATCCATAGTTTTTAAATCAACTATTGCCTTGCTTATCTTTTTCAAGCCAATTAAAATTCTCTCAAATTCCTTGCCGATTATTGAAGAAGAGATTTGAAAGCTTCTAGTAGTCTGTCTTGTAAAAAGATCAACTTCCCACATTGCCAATTTTACAAAATCATCAATTTTCTTAACATTTCTTTCAGTTTTTATCCCATTATTAAAAAAATCTAGGAGCCTTTTTGTGCTCCTTATATAATTGTCTTTGTTTTGAAGGATCATTGTTTTGGCCCGTTCATTAATCTCCCTTTCAATATTAAAATTTTCTAACTCATTTAATCCTGCTTCAATATCTTTGCTTCCCGTCTCTATTAATAAGAACCCAGAATCTACTTTCTCTTTAAATTGCTTAGTTGCCTCTCCCCTATTCTCTCCAATCCACCTTTCTATTTCCAAGAAAGAAAGACCTTTCCCATTTACAGAAATCTCTTTCTTTTCCTTTTCTCTAAACAATTTCTTTAAAAATTCAAACATAACCATCTTAAAAATAGGGATTTCTTCCATTTTTAACGTTTGTTGAATTGAAATATAGTCTTAAAAAACCAAGATTTAAATCCTCAAAATGCCATTTTGCTTTGTGGCCCGGATGGCCCAATGGTAAGGCGGCAGTTTCGAAAACTGCTTTCCGCAAGGATATCTAGGTTCGATTCCTGGTCCGGGCGTTCATTTTTAGAAAAAGGGGAAATTACTTTATCTTCTGAATACTCTTAAGCTCTCTTATTCTTGCTTCAGCATAATCCCCAGAATCAAAATAGTTATGGAATACTATTTTTAGCCATTTTACCCAAATAGGATCGTAGATTGTATAAAAAATAAATGTCTTTTTGTATTTTAAATTTTCATAGTCACTTGGACTTTTTATTTCCTTCAATCTTGCAACCTTATCGTCAATAATTATTGCCCTCAGTGGTTGGAAAGAATGCCTTATTTCTATCTTATTTTTAAGTTTTTTATTCAATGCAATAATCTTTTCAATGTTCTCAACTGCAGGCAAGTGTATTCCACAAAGGATGCTGATTTTAACCCCCTTATTAGCCATCTCTCCCAGCACATCAATCAATTTTATTCCAGCACGAGAGATATTTATCCAGCTGAGATTGCCTGCGAAGATGATTATCTCTTTCTTTGCCGAAAGAAGAAGCCCCATTACATCCTGTGCAGAAGTTTTAACCTCATTGTCCTGCTCCTCCAAAAATGCTTCCTTTTCATCTTGATCAATAAATTGATAGATATCAAATGGGCTAAAATCTCTCTTTCTAGTCCCTTTTCTAATGTCTTCCACCAATCTTTTCTGAACAAAAATCAATCTCTTCTTATCCATATAATTTGAAATCAAGAACTATTAATAAAACTTTCTCTATACTATTTTTTCCAGGGAGCAAAATGCCTTTTTGCATAGGCCCTCATAATATCCAATCCAGGCCCATCCTTTGAAATCACAAGGAGGATCTTTTCAGCCCTATCATCGACTATGGCATCAAGTCCGCATCTTTTTATTTTTTTTATCAAGGAGTCAACCTTTCCACAATATTTCACATAGAAACTTCCCACAGCACCATAGGAATGGGGGGAATAATTTTTGTGTGAAAGGGTTTTTTCAAGATACTCAATCCCATAACTTCTTGCCATATTTAGAAAATGACATCTATTTTTAATAACATATTGGTAATGAGTGTTAATGTCTGAACCCCCATTCTTTTTACTTCCACTGAAAATAGGGACCATCATTGCAAAAGAATTTTGTTCAATTAAACTCAAATGCTAAAGCGCAAGGTTTTAGCTTTACAGAGGCATTAATTCTATTTTATCTTCTTCAAACTTCCAAAATGATAGGTTTGGTCTCCAACAACATATACTTCAAAATTTCCAATGTCTTGATGAAGATATGGTGAAAGAAGCCTTTCATTATTAACGTCAGTTCCTTCTATAAGGGAGAAAAATGAAGGAAGAACAATCAATTTCTTATCTTTCCATTTTCCAATTAAGAAGCATTTATACTTTTCTACCTTTTCCCCTTCTCTCAATCCGATGGCTGCATGCTCATGGCCGATTATGAGGATTTTGGCCCTTTTTGTGTCTACATTGCTTATGATCTTGTCCCCATGAAGGAAACAAATTGAATCTATGGAAATATCGTGCTGTTCTTTCTTTTCAATCTCCTCCAGAAAATAGGAATTAACAATTTTCAAACCCATTCTTGTTGCTATTGGCTCAAGAATCTTATCATGATTCCCTCTAACAAGGACAATCTCATCACAATGATCCCTTATCATATTCAAGATGTCCATAGTCTCAGACCACTCTTGTTTAGAAATCTCTCCAAATTCATGTTTAAGGTCTCCATTGATTATGACTTTCTTAGGGCTGGTTTCCACAAGAAGATTTGATAGTTCCTGTTTAAGCTCACCAAATGCCCTTCTCGGAGCAGCAATGCCCTGTTTCTCTAGGGCTTCTTCATATCCTATATGCAAATCCCCAATTACCAAGACCTTGTGTTTTCTTATCCATAGGGCCTTCCCCTTTATTTCAATTCCCTTGGCTATCTCCATACAATTGCCTGTTGGAATAAGTTTTTAAACATTCTTTACATCAATAGATTATGAAGTGGGTGTTAGGTAAACGGGTGATAGATTCATTTAGATTCCTATTTAGCAATCCGCTAATTTTCTTGATTTATCTTCCAATAACCTTGCTTGGCTTGCTAAGTGTTTATGTTTCATTTGAAACTACAAGCAGCACATTAATTGCAATATTTTATATGGCCCTTATGCTTGTTTTCACTTCTTTCATTTTCACATTTCTTATACTTAAAACAGCATATTATGAAATGAAAAAGAAGATTTCATTCAAACAGAATGTAGATCTTTCAATGAAAAAATTCAGATTATTACTTCTTGCAGAGTTGATAATGATATTTGCAATTATTGTCTTTTCATCTATAATTAATATCTTCTCATTGGTTTGGACATCAAATTTTAGCATAGCCCTTTTGATTGTCATAGCAATATTATTCATAATGACCCTTATCAAATTATTTTTGTTTATGCCTTCTTGCATTCTAAGGGGTGGACTTGGATTCAAGGAAAGCTGGAAAATAATCAAACCAGCAAGATTCCTTGAACTTGCGGTTCTTCTGGCAGGTTATTTTGTTATCTCCTCCCTGCTTTCCATAATCCCTTATATAGGATATTTAATAGAATCTTTAATCCTTGGGCCAACAATCATCATTCTTCTTACAATGATTTATTGGGATTATCTTAAGAAGGCATAATTTTCTGAGATGTCAAAAATAGGAGATTTTTAAACACTTGAACTAGCAAATTTCTAGAATATCTATTTTTTCCATATCCTCTCAGACCGATATGCTTGTCTTTGGAGCATCTTCGAACAGTTCACTAAGAGACATTCCCTTCTCTGTTCTGTAGATTGCGTCGGCATACAAATCTGTCAGAGAAACACATTGTATCTCATTTAAATTATTTTGAGGAATACTATCTGTGATTATTATTCCATCAAGACTCTTTGGAAGTCTTTCGGCTGCATTCTTGCTCAAAAGACCATGGGTACAGCATGCATAAACTTTACTTGCCCCATTTTTTCTCAAAGCATTACTTACTTCAATAAGTGTGTTTCCAGAATCGATTATATCGTCAACAATTATGGCATTCTTTCCATTTACATCTCCAACTATATTCACCCCAGCAACCTCTCCCGCCTTCTCTCTTCTCTTATCCACCAGGGCGATTTCCTTATCAAGTCTTTTTGCAAATGCTCTTGCCCTTGGAACCCCCCCGGCATCAGGAGAAACGATGATCGCATTTTCACAATATTCTGGATGTTTGTTTTTGAGATATTCAACAATGGCCGGGAAGGCATGAAGATTGTCAACAGGCTTATTATAGAATCCCTGTATCTGGCCAACATGAAGATCTGTTGTAATAACCTTGTCTGCTCTGTATGCTATGGAATCTGCTATGACCTTTGCAGAGATTGGAACCCTCGACTTGTCTTTCCTGTCCTGTCTTGAATATTTCATGTATGGAAGAACATCAATTACTGAAGAAGCCGATGCCCTTTTCAATGCATCATTCACAAGCATCAATTCAACAAGCCAGTCGTTTGCAGGTTTTGAGGAATCATGAATGAAATAACATTTCTTCTCTCTCACATTATTCAAAACCCTTACATAGCTCTCACCATCTGCAAACTTTATTATCTCAGTCTTATACAAAGAAATCTCTGCCTTCTTTGAATTTAATTTTTCACATACCTCCTGGGCGAACTTCCATGACTTAGAATTCGGATCCGCCAGAAGAACGCTGTCTTTCATGCTATCTGAACCTCTCTGGAGCTTAAAAATATAATCGGGATAGAATAGATAATAAAAAATACCTCGAAACTTCAAGGACAAGATTTCGTTAATGTTTTTGTAATGCCGGAAAACCTTGTTTTCTCAGCATATCTCATCTTTTTTCTTACTTAACCAATTCCCTCAATTTCTCAACAATCCAGATCATTCCCTCAGTATCCAAACCGCAATACTCTTCTTTACTTCCTCTTTTGTTAGCATATCATTTCTTAGAACCTTCTCTTTTTAAAATTGGTTTCACTCATTTCACCCAAAATAACAGAAGAAGCCCCAGCTTCAAGGTTTCCCTGACAATTGGACAGAAGGCGTTTCTGATTCTCAAAGATACCGGCAGCTGGGGAATGCTGTGACAGTCAATGTGATAAGGGTGATTGCTGAAAGATTATTTTAAACTATTTCATATCTGATTTTCCAGCTTCCTTTAATTTAATGTTTAAGCTGTCTTTTTTTAATTTTGTTTTTGCTGGTTGAACATAGTAGAAGTCAAATAACTGTTCAATTATATCTAAATTCCATTCTGCCTCTCCATTCTCAACTTCTAAAATAAGACCAGTATTCGTTGATTTTATCGGGTGGGCTCCAAAATTTCCAACATTCCTTATTGAATCGATAGCTTCATTCAAATGCGAAGGAAGGCTCTTCATTGCACTCTCAATCTCCTTAGAAAGATTATCTTCAATAATTCCTTGTCCATGGAGCATATTTTGTAAACATCTCCTTGCAAGTGCAGCTGCTGCCTTTGGGCTTAAATGTTCTATCACACATGCCTCATTATAATCTTTAGAAATGTCAGTAGGGACTTCTTTTGGACATGGAGGTCTTGTTGAACCTATCGGATGAACCATTATTTCTCCAAAGAAAATGATAATTTCTCCACAATTTGTACAACGGCATAATCTAAGAATCTTATTGTGATCGTCAAGACCATTTGTTACATTCCAAAAAGATAAAATTTGACCATTATGGTTCGTAGCACTCTCAAATCTGTTTGGAGTCTTACAATGTGGACAAATTGCTCTTTCTCCAACCTGAATAGTCATAAAAGACCAACAAATAAGCTATTTTTATAGATTTCTATTGAAGCACCGCTATGCCCTGGTTGGGCATGCTAATCTAAACTCTTTCAGAAGCAATCTTCCAGAGAATCTCGAAATGATGAGCATATGTTCTTGCAATCTCATTATTCTTAATCATAACAGCAGTTACTGGCGTTCCCCAAGTGACAATCACGACCTTATCCCCATATACAAATGTGTTGGTGGGATTGAATTGTTTTTCTTCTAAGAATTTATAATGAGTAGTGGGGGCTAGCTTCTTCTGGAATAGGAATACTCCTGGTTTTTTCAGAGTAATCACTCTTTCTTTGATCTTATTTAACCTTAAATCTCTGAAATACTGTTCCATGAATATAGGTAATGCTTCTTGATATTTCTGATCATCAATTCCAGTTATCATCACTTCCTGTTTTGTTTTGATGATGTCCTTGAGGAAATACTTCAGTCCCTCATTCCCCTTGAATACTTCCACAAATGTATCTTCATGAGGCAATTTTGAAAGAGCTTCCAACTCTGGAAGTAATGAGTTTACCCTGTCTTCTTGTATCTCAAGCTCTTTTTTCTGGTCTTCGAGGTATTGCTTAATCTTGTTTGGAGAGGTTGCTTGAAAGTATTTTTTTGCGCCTTTGAAAACATGGGTGACAAGCCCTTTATCCATGAGCTGCTCTATTTTATCGTATACGTGGGCACGATATATGCCTGTTTTCTTCCCTATTTCATAGGCAGTATTCGGGCCCGATTTTAGCAACATGAGGTAAATCCTTACTTCATTCTCAGTCAAGCCGATCTTCCTAAGTATCTCTGTGTCCATTGTTTAACATAGTCTCTTTTCCTTATAAATATTTCGTACACCTCTGGTACGACACCAGTTAATATACTGCTAAATCATGAATATATTATCACTTAACAGTGATGAATAATGGAGAACAAACAAAATGGAAAATAAAAATATCAAAGAAACATTGATTCTCATTTCATTAGAAATGGAAAGAATGGAAGGAGGTCAATGAAAAATGGAAAAAATAAATTCATTGGAAGATGCCCTGAAAATGATAAACCTAGAGATGGATCATGGAAAGCTATCAGCAGGTAATGCTGGCAGTGTGGACAATCATCTGCTATTCAGCTATGAGCCCATAAGAGAGCAGTTGAAGGATGTACATGTTCTGCTAGAACATGAAGTTTACTCGAAAAAGCATGGTGTAAATCATGGTTTTCCTGGTGGCGCTTTCATGGCAAGAGAGATAGACTTTGATCTGCACAAAATCTCCGATTCAGAATACAGCCTGAATATCTCGAATGGATCGCATATGGTAAGTGCATTCATAAATAACCGGAGCATGTTAGACAGCAGATACAATTCCAGTCCTGCATTTGGCAGTTCTTCAATAGTAATTCCAACATCAGAGCCAAAAGGCTACTTATTGAGGATTGTTCAGGCGGGGCTCTAAAGTTTTGAAATGTAGGCCTTTGCAAGGTATAAAATTAATATTTTATGCCCGAGGCCTACATTTAAGCTTTTTACCTTATTTTTTATTTAATTTTTTGTTCTATCACCCTTTCTACGACAATCCTTAAAAATGCAGATGATGTTTAAGAAATCAGGATAGATAAACAAACCTGTACAATTCCTGTATAGAAAGACGGAAATTATCGGTTTTCCCCCTTCTGCCCGGACGGGGCATCGAACTCGATTTGATGTATAACCTTCTCTTAAAATGGTTTTTGAGTTCGAATCTCTAAAAGGGCACTTATTTCTCTTTATCCCCAATCTTATCAACCCGGAAATCTTTTGATTTCAGGAATCCAAAAAGATCATTGTTTTTCTTTGTCTTCGATATTTTTGACGATCTTCTGATGCATACGTTTTAGGAAATCGATTTTGTCTTCGATTTTCATGAGGCCAGCATGGCCTTGGATTATGAGTTCCCTGGTGTTTTTGCACCACCTCTTCAAAATATATAAAAGCAAGTATTCACCCGAGTTATTATGGCATTTAGCTTTTTTGGAAAAAAGGAAGAAATTCTTTTACAAGATACTTTGAATCCTGCCAAAGATTCAAATTTACTAAACAAACGAATATTTAGTGTTTCTGAGATTACCGGGCATATAAAAAGCATATTGAAAGGAGATAAGGAACTTGAAGATTTCTATTTGCGAGGGGAAATATCTGCTCCAAAGCAATATGCTTCAGGCCATACATATTTTACTTTAAAGGATGAAAAAAGCCAGATTAGCTGTGTTTTGTTTGGGAGAAATTATAAAAACATAAAATTTAACTTAGAGCATGGAATAAAAGTGATTATTCGAGGGAGTATAGCGGTTTATGAGCCACAGGGGAGATATAATGTAATTGTTGAAGAAATACAACCTGATGGCATGGGAGCATTGAATCTTGCTTTTATTCAATTAAAAAGCAAATTAGAAAAACAGGGATTATTCTTAATAGAACATAAAAAACCATTGCCTAAGTTTCCCAAAACAATTGGATTAATCACTTCATTAAATGGGGCAGTTATGCATGATGTTTTAAATGTCTTAAAAAGAAGATATCCTCTTGTAAAATTATTGATCGTTCCAACCACTGTTCAGGGAAAAGACGCTTCTTGCTCTATTGTAAACGCTATAGAACTGATAAATCAAGAGAATTATGAAGCAGATGTGATCATTTTAGCAAGGGGCGGCGGCTCATTAGAAGATTTATGGTCCTTTAATGAAGAAAGTGTTGCAAGAGCAATTTTTCAATCCAGAGTGCCGATAATTTCTGCAATAGGCCATGAAACAGATTTTACAATAGCTGATTTTGTTGCAGATTATAGGGCCCCCACACCATCAGCTGCTGCTGAGAAAGCAGTGCCCGATATTAATGAACTGAAAAAATTAATAATTAATTTTAATGAGAGAACATTAAATGCTGTCAGTCATATAATTCAAATGAATGAATCTTGTCTAAAAGAAATTTCAAACAGGCCTATTTTTAAAAAACCCTTAGAAGCGATAAATATCTACTTTCAAAAGATTGACAGTTTTGAATATATGCTCCAGACAAAAATATCTAAAAGTATGAATCTGAAAAGAAAAAACTTGGAGATTTTAGACTCTAAAATATCTGCATTGAATCCTAAGGCGATACTTGAAAGAGGCTATAGTATTGTAATGAAAGATGATAAAATAATAAAAAATGCCCATGAATTAAAAATAGATAATAATATAAATGTGGTGCTCTATAAAGGAGAGATAGAAGCTAAAGTTAAGAGGATAAAAAAATAATATGGCACAAAAAGAAGTTTCATTTGAAGGAAATTTAGAAAGGCTCAAAAAAATTGTTGATGGCCTAGAATCAGGAGATATACCTCTAAAAGAGTCTATGAATAAATTTAAAGAAGGAGCCGAGCTGATTAAACAATGTTACAAAGAATTAGAGAATGCAGAATTAGAAGTGGAGACCTTGGTTAAAAAAGACAGAATAGTTACTAGGGCGCCATTTAAGAAGTAAATTTTAGAGAAGATTTCTGGACATCACAAAAATATCATTCTTTATCCCCGATGCTATCAACAATTTTTTGATGCATTCTTTTCAAGAAATCAATCTTATCCTCAATTTTCATGAGGTCGGCATGTCCTTGAATTATGAGGTTGAGAGCAAATGGGCTGGGATATTCTGATGTGATGATTTCGGTTTTGATCTTTCCATCCTTCATCCAGTCGAGAACTAACTTTGTGTTTTGAATGTCCATGACATCTTCCATAATTTCTCTCTTAGCTTCCCTTAGGATCGGGAAATCTCTTGAGGCTTTTTGGGCGGCTGCAAGAAGAAAGTGGGATCCAACTTGCTGCTTTCCTACAGACTTATGTCTCCCCTTATAATTTCTTAGAATCATAAGGCCCCTTGTGGCGCAATGTCTAAATCTTCTTTTAAAAACTTCTGTTTTAGCTACTGCTTCCTCTAAAATATCATGGATATTTTTTGAATTTAATTCTCTTAGGGCTTTCTCAATCTGCATTTTTTCAGTTGATGCTAGAAAAAAGCCATTATCATTGATTCCCATTTCAATATCCCTCCCCCCAAATTGGCCCACAGCATAGCCTATGACCCTGCTGAGAGCATCATTGATCCTTCTTCCGAATAATGTATGGAAAATAACATAATTCTTCTCTCCATCTCTCCAATACTCTACAAGGATTCTGCCCATATGTGGAATTTTTGCATATTTATGCTGTTCATTGAAGTATGAATATATGCTCTTTGCTGAGATTTGATCTTTCAAATGAAGATATTCTTTTATGAATTCAATTATTTCATCCTTTGATTTCTTTGAGGTGAATTTTTCATTCATAAGTTTTCTAAACCTTTGAATTGCAAGAGCAAGATCAAAACTAAGGGGAAGCATTTCTGAAAACCAAGAAGGGATGGTGGGAGATCTGGAAACTGCTGCATTGACATAGGCATTCATCCCCTTACTATAAAGGAATTCATATTTCTGTCCCCCAAGAACGAAGACATCCCCTTTCTTTATTCTTTCAAGAAACCCCTCATCGATTGAACCCAAAACCATATCCCTTTTCTCAGCAGGCCTTGCTGCAATAACATTAACATAACTTTCATCAGGAATTGTTCCGACATTTGTCATATAAAGAACCCTTGCAAGCCTTCCCCTCTTTCCAATCTGTCCAGTTTTCTCATCATACCAAATCTTCGCATATATATTTCTTGCATTAAGTTCATACTCTCCCGCCAGATAAGAAACAACAGAATAGAAATCTTCAGTAGTGAGAGAATGATAGCAATAACTCTGTTTTATGAGTCTAAGCATATCATGGGCAGCCCAAACTTTCTCTATGGCCATCCCAAATATCTGCTGGGCAAGAACATCCAAACAATTATGAGGGATCTGAACCCTGTCAATCTTTCCTTCCATTGCTTCCTTAAGAAGAACAGAACATTCAACAAGATCATCTCTATCTGTTATGACAAGCTTTGCCTCGCTTATTTCATGAAGTTTGTGTCCCGCCCTTCCGCAGTTATGCACAATTATATTTCCAACAATGAAATTGTTGGGCTCTTTTTCAAGAGTGAGATTATAAACATCATTTTTTTCATTTATGGCTGAAATTTCAGTTATTTTTACAAAATCTAAAAATTTATTATAATCTTTTTTAGCTGAAAGATAGGGCAGGAAATTCTTGGTCCGCTCTTTTCCCATTTTAGCCTTTTCTCCATAACAGGGGATACTCTCAAAAAATCTTCTTAGATCTTCTTTTCGGCACATAACAATGCAATTCAAGTCTAAATTACTGGTTTTTTTAATTAATTTCGACGGTTTTATTTTAGTTTTACTTAATCTGTTTTGATACCCCTCCTTTGATAATAATAAATGCAGCCCATTAGCAAACTTTTTACTTGCAGTAAATATTCTTAATAATCCATGCTCTGTATTTTTTGGGATATTCAAATTGCCATCACCCTCAAAAATTCCCTCCAAATAAGCATGAATCAATTCAGAAGGCAAGGAGAATACATTATTATCTATCCCAATTTCATAACTTTTCCTTTTGCAAGGGATTCCCAAGGACATAAACAAAAATGCAAGAAGATTTGATCCAAACTCTATGTAAAAAGAATTATCTTTAATGGACTCATATGGTTTCATTCCAAAAGATCTAGCAATTTCCCTTATTTTATCAATCATAACCCTAGAGGTATTGAAGATTTTTATTTTATAATAATCTGCATTTCCACACTTGCTTTTTACAATGCAGCCATCTGTGGCAACAATCCCTGCAAGCCACATAATCTCTTTTGTTAAATGAAGAGGCCATTCAGACCAATTTGTACCTTTTGTTTTCAAATTAACTAAATATGGGAGATACCTGGATTCTGGAATATTGCATAACTTGCATGCATTCAAAAAATAATCTAATCTAATGCTTTTTTTCCTCCCATTTAACCTTCGACAATCAATAAAACGAGAATAGGGCATTTCGAATTCTTTTACAAAGTTTTTTGAATTAATCCCCCTTTCTTTTCGATAGTCATCAATTATCTTTTGAAAAAAGTTATCTTTATTCACAACAAAAATCCTATCTTGTGGGAGCAGCTCAAATAAATGAGGATTTTTTGAATTATAATCAACTTTAGAGCGAACTTCTGCAATTAAATCATTTTTAGTAATCTCCTCGGATTTTTTCCAGCCCTCTTTTGTTAAAATAGGGTGTTCTTTGGTGCATAGAATCTCTTCTTCACAGCTTAGGTTTATTTTAATAAGCTCATCTGTTCCGTTTTTATGCCATGTTTTTATTTTATTTTTAATAAATCCTCTTTCTTTATCATATGAAATGATTTCTATTGGCAATTTATTCTCAACAATTTCCCCGAGGGGTAAATAACTCCCATCTGCAGTCAATATTGGTGAGTCATATGGCAGACATCTTTGCAAAGCACGGGCAACAGATTTTGGACTTCCCAGCAGGATTACCAGATCAATATAACCAATATCAATTCCAAGTTCTAAAGAGGTAGAAGTTACAACAACTTTCAATTCTCCGTTCCTAAGCCTCTCCTCAATCCTGAATCTTGCCTCCTTGCTTATGGAAGAATGGTGTGCTCCGATATTATCAAGATATTTTGTAGGAAACTTTTCCTTGAGATGATGAATAACCCTTTCCGTTCCGCTTCTTGTATTTGTGAATACAACAGTAGTCTTATGCTTCTGTATTAAATCATCTAGAAGGTGGTAAAGCCCATGTCTCTGCTTTTCTGCCGTTGTGTCTATAAGATCAGAAACAGGAGAAAGAACAGAGAGATTCATTTTCTTTGTGAATTGAACATCTGCAATCAAACAATCCCTCAATTTTCCGTCCTCATAACCCACAAGGAATTTCGCAACTTCCTCAAGCGGAGCCACGGTAGCGGAAAGGCCAATTCTAACAGGCTTGATTGTTGATATTTCATTCAATCTCTCAACACTCAGAGAAAGATGAACCCCTCTTTTATTTGAGAGAGCATGTATTTCATCCAGAATCAAGAATTCCAGCATTTTAAGATGTTCAGAAAATTTAGTCGAGTTTAAGACAATGGCCAATGTTTCAGGAGTACAAATTAAAATATGGGGAGATTTCTTCACCATTTTTTGCTTATCACTTGCTGATGTGTCTCCAGTTCTCATCGCAATATTTATATTGAATTTTCTTCCAGCAAGTTTTTCCATTTCTTCTAAGGGCCTTTTCAGATTGACTTCAATATCTCCTGCCAATGCCTTGAGTGGGGAAATATAAATTGCATAGACTTTGTTTTCAAGTTCCCCTTTTTCATCAATCTCCACTAAATAATTAAGAATAGAGCCAAATGCTGAGAGAGTTTTTCCACTTCCAGTTGGGGCGGAAAGGAGCAAATTTTGCCTGTTTCGGATAGGCAATAAAGCGTATTGCTGTGCAGGACAAAAATTGCCAAATTTTTCCTTAAACCATTTTCCCACCAAAGGGTTCAAACTAGCAAAAATTTCCTCATCGGTGTTGGGTTTTTCTATAAATTTTATCATTTTTTCATTTCCATTATTATTTTTTCAGCAACTTTAGCAGACCAATTTTCTTCAAAGTCCGTAGGCAAGAGGATTACTCTTGGTTTAATCATCTCATAGGTATCTCTAACCCATCCCTGGTCCATCCAAGATTTATGAAGTACTACAAAAAACTTGTTAATTTTATTATTAACCACTCTAACAAAACCCTCACAAAGCCTTGCGTTTATATGGACTCCGCTACCATGAGCATTATTTTTATTCTTTTTTATATTGGCTGGCATAATTGTTGTAACTTCGATCTGTCCATTTATCTCCGGGAGGAGGATATCCGCCTCTCTTTTCCCCATTTCGGGAATTCTTATTTCTACTCCTTGGTTTAGCAAGTCTTTAGCAAGCTCTCTTTCTTTTTTATCATAAAAAAATTCAGAAATATCCAATCCAAAATCTTTACTGCATAAAAACGCTTTAAAAGAAATAGCCGATCTCCCATTTTTGAATATCTCCTTTTCATTATCTTTTAAGAAAGCAGGTGAAATTTGCATATAAGAAAGTGGATGCCCTTCCTTATTTTTATAAAAATGGAACTCATTTCCTTTAGAGTTTTTTTTGATAAGGAAATCATCTCCTTCTCGGCAGATGTCTACCTTAATTCCCTTTCTAAATATTTGTTCAAAAATTCTATGCCTGATGCTGAACCTGTACCACCTACGATTATTTTGCCTAAAACATGAGATAAAGCAACCTACTTTTAAAAGATGGGATTTAGGAGTATTTACATCATAGATTTTTGGTTCGGCTCGATTAATCCGATTATTATATTCAAGAAGCTCTCCCTCAGATACAATCTCCCTTATCACTGCCCTTATGGGTAATTGTTCTTTATTCCTTCTTATTTTATCTTTAAGATCTTTAGATAACAATTTACTGACATACGTTACTACAAGTGGATGCCCCTCTTTCTTCCTCTCAATAGTAATGCTCTTGCTCTCTCCATTAGAAATTATTGCCTCTTCATGATTAAACTCCAAATTCATTTTTTTAATTCCATTCAAAAGAAGATATCTAGCAAATGGAGAGCTATAAATAGTCAAAATAAACTTTCCTTTTTTTTCTCTTAGTCCACCGTTAACAACTACTTCCATTAATCCCCACATAATCTAGTAAAACTAATTCAAGATTATTACTGTTCAATGCGGTGCTTACTTTATATATTTTTTCTTTCCCAGATAGGCATCACTCCAAACTTCTGTGGAAGTGAGAAATCCTTAAATCTATTGAAAAACCACTCTTTAATCAAAGGATCAAGACTGTTCATTAACTCCTTGCTTTCCCTTTCTTCTGCAAAAATGATTGGCTGTGACGACATGTCCCTTCAAATCGTCAAGTGTATTTAAAAGGTTTTAGGAAAGCAGAGCCTTGCG
>JAHJTO010000026.1 GCA_018829845.1 Nanobdellota archaeon | reverse complement strand
CGAACTAAACCGAGTTGCATTCTCGTTCACCCCCTGCAGAATAAAGTATGCTATTCCTGCCAGTTGCAATAATTGCCATACTTTGTGAAGAATCAGTTCATTCAAAAACCTTGTTATTAAACGTTAATTTGTTATGGAAAGTTCAATCATCGATTGAACTGGAGTTTTCACATTACCTCTCAATTTTAGTCTTTATAATAATCTTAGAACATGTCATGCTGCCTATAATATTCTATTATGAACATATGGGCTTTTGTCAGAAGTTCTCTGTTTGCTCTTAATTTCATAAGTTGGAGAGCATCTTCATAACTACACCACCTATAGGTTTCATGCTCGTGGCTTATTTTTACTTTCCAGCTTTCAGTTTTTGCTATGAAATAAACTGCATCCTTTCTTATGAGTTCATTCTCAAACTTGTAGAAATAATGCTGCACTTCTCTGAATCTTGGCATTATTTTAAGATCATACAATCCTGCCTCCTCAGCAGATTCTCTGTTTATGGTTTGTTCTTCAGTCTCTCCAGGCTCAACCATCCCCTTGACAAATCCCCAATATGTGGGATATTTCAAAAGTAGATAGAATGGAATTCCCTTGTCTCTGTGATATATGACTGCTCCACAGCTCAGTTGGTATTTGACCCCGGGCCCCCTAAAGAATTTCTTATCCTTTCCCTCTTTTTCTTTCTTCATCATGCTGAGAAACCTCAAATGTAAATTATATACCTTTCGCATCGGAGATTTTAAATATATTGAATGGTTGTCTATTTCATCGTTGAAAGGGGGTAAAAAATGAATAAAACAATATTACTTGTATTTGCGTTTATATTTGCAGCAACCCTGGTTCTAGCTCAAGGAGTGCATGAGCTGGGAACAGGTCTTATTGATTCTGAATTAAACGAATCAGGACAAGGAACAGGACAAAGACTTGGAGCAAATGTTGGGACAGAAAGTCAGAATAAAGGCGCTGAAGACCAGCTTAAGGTTGGAGTAAAATTGCAATCTGGAAATTATCTAAATGAGAAGGGAGAACAGATGCAAATTGAAGCAGGAGAAGAAAAAGGTACGACTCTTAGAGTAAGGGATGTTGAAGCCCATTCATTTATGGAAATGATTGAAGAAAAGGTCCAGAATCAAACTAGATTGAAGGTAAAACTTTCAAACGGGATGAACTCAGAGGTCAAGGTCATGCCAGATTCAGCTTCCGCAAGAGCCCTTGAAGTTCTCGGAGCAAAATGTGGTGAGAGAAACTGTTCAATAGAACTTAAGGAAGTTGGAACAGGAAATCAAACCAGGGCAGCCTATGAAGTGCAGGCAGAGAAAGAAGTCAGAGTTTTGGGACTTTTCAAAGCTAAAATGCAAGTTCGGGCGCAGATTGATGCAGAGAATGGAGAAGTCATCCAGCAAAAAAAGGCTTGGTGGGCATTTCTTGCTGCAGAATCTGAACCAGTTTCAGAAGAATAAAACCAATCTGAATCTGCATAAACTTTTTATTTTTTAACGTCCAGGGATTGGAAACAATTCCTGAATGTTTTTCTTTTTTATTATCTTGTTTTAATTTTAATAGAGAAAATTTAATTAGGTCTTCTTTTCAAGATTAATACTATCACTATATAGTGATTACAAAAGAAAGATTTATAAATTAGAATTGCTAAATAATTAGATGGTAAAAGAGACCAAATACGGTGTCATCTCTGATGTCCATGCCGACCCAAGAATCGTCCCCGTAGCCATTAATGTTTTGAAAAAGTTAGGAGCAGAAAAGCTCTTAATAAATGGCGATATTGGAAATAATCAAGAGACACTAAAGGATAGTCAAAATTATGTTGCGTTCATACTTGATTCCATCGGAAAAAGCGGTCTGGAATCATTTGTTCAACCGGGAAGCCATGAAACTCTCTTAGCCTATGGTCCGGTTATAGAACATTTTTCTGGAAAATATCACAATCTTATTGATGTTATAAAAACTCCCAAGGTTGAACAGAATGGGCATCAGTTAGTATTCCTGCCTGGTTCAGACTTTATTTGTGGTGGAGAATACTCTATTGGAATGGATACTATCCTGAGTGGAAAATATATCCAAGTTAATGACACTCCTCACCTCATAATGGCAAGTACCCTTGAGGAATATGTTTCTATGATTGAGGGGATGAGAAAAATTGATAATAACGCAAGATTTAGAGGTTTTCAATTCTCTAACATGAATGATTTAAGAAAATTAGTAAATGATCCTGCTAAGACAACAGTGGTTTGTCATGTTCCAAGAAAATTCGATAATATTGAAAATTGCGTTGATGTTACAGAATTTGGAGAAGTTCAAAAAACTTTCTTTGCAGATATTGTTTCTTACAAAGATGGTGAGGAACAAATAAGGATATTTTATGAAAACGGACAAAATGCAACCATACTAAAACCAAAACCTGTTGAAAATTATACCAGGAACCAAGTTTTTGAAAAAGGTTCTGTTTTTCCAATACAGACAGCCCAGTTCTTTAAGAATTCAGGAGCACCTGTTGAAATAAAAAGAGAAAACAGGGGAAATGAGGATCTGAAAAAGCTTTACGAAGAGCTTGGCATAACAAAGGCAGTAAGCGGCCATTTCCATGAAAGTGGCCATAGGGCTAATGATAGCAAGGGCAACAAAGTCCCATCGGGCCAGATGGTTTCAGATCTTTTCTGGAATTCTGGGCATTTGGATGTTTGTCAAACAGGGATTTTGACTATTGCTGATAAAAAAGCAAGCTACATAAATATTAATCTTCAAGATCACCTAGATTAAGTCTAATCATTTTAACCTAAATCTTTAAATTCGTATTTTCATAATTTAATTCATGGATTACAATGATGCGAGCGATGTAAGAGGGAGATGTGAAAAAATAGTTTCTGCATTGGACATGAAACATGTTGATCTTTCCAGGGTTGCTTTTATGAGAAGCAAGGGCACTTCAACAAGAAATACCGTTGCAAGATGCCATGGCCTTTCAAGAGTCATGCAAATTGGGATGAATATCAAAGCATTCTATGTTATAGAAGTCATAACCGAGCTTTTTGACAGATTGGGTGAAGAAGAGCAGACAAAAGTTCTCATCCATGAGCTCATGCACATTCCAAAGAATTTCGGAGGAGGATTTCGGCATCATGATTATGTTTGCAGAAAAGAAGTTGACAAAATGTACAAAATTTTCAAAGAAAGAACCAATTCCCCGATAGAATCCAAATGGTTTGGGTTTTGAAGATTATAAAATAACTTCTTCTTCCTTCTCCAGAACCTTCTCAACTATTTCCTGAGTGTTTATTCCTGACTTCTGATTTTTTTCTTCAAGCAGTTTTCTTCCGAGGAAATCAGATCTCTTTTTCACACACTCATCAAAATAATCACAGAACCTGCATTCCCACTCATCTATATTTGGAGGAACCGGCGGAAGAATGTTTTCCCGAACCATATGTCTAAGTATCATAAAGTTTTCTATAAGTTTCTCAGCCATTTCTTTATCATAATCTATATGGAACTCCTTTAGGTCCTGGTTGTCCTTATTTTCGTATATAAAAATTCCCTTCGGTATTTTGAAATAATGCATATAAAGCATTAATTGTTTTATATGTTCGGGCTTTGGAGCCTCGAGCTTTTTGAATCCGTAAGAATTTATGCTTTTCAATTCTAGAACATAAGGCTCATTGTTGATGACAACAATCCCATCACATCTTCCATGGACAATATCTTCTTCCAGCGCAACTTCTACAGCCTTGACTGCCCCTATGGAAAATAGCGAAGACATTATTCGCATATGGGTGTAATCCCCATTTTCAAAAACCCTCATCAATCTTGCATCTTTTTCTTTTTTAGGAAACTTCTTGAAATTGTACCATATGGACCTAGAGCATCTTCCCGCCTCTGTGATATAAAAATAGGTTCTGTCTCTGTCCTTTCTTCTCGCAAGATAGAACTTCTCAATCTTTTCTTTAATCATATCATAGGATGTCCATGGATGTTTAAATACATTATTGCATAAAATAGAGGCATGTTATAGTCAATAAAATAAATCTTTAAATATTGCCCATTTTTCCATCCAAGCATGGAATCTTTGGAGCTAAGGCAAGGAAGTTATTTGCCCATGAACAAATACATTAGGGCATTATTGATATATTTCAATAAAAATTCCCCTGGACAGCATTATCGTGGAAACTTTTCAAATTCCCTGCACTCATATCAATCAATATATCGGAAGACGAAATTCTGGTTTGATAAAGATATGGCAAATTGCGACGTCAGATTTAATGGGCCTTCTGATTTCAATTTGATAATCAAAGCAGAAATACCCAAGAAAGATTTGGAATCTCTTGTTGAATATTTACACAATGCAAACAAGGAAGAGCTTGAGCACATCAAACTACATGATTCATTCTAATCTGTTCAATTCTCAAGTAACAACAAATTACCGACGGGAACACAGTATTTTCATCACTTTAAAATGAAATTTCCGACGGAGAAAGCTTTATATATTAAATTGTCGTTGGTAAACTACACGAAAACCGGAAACGGTTTTCATATAAATCAAAAGGAGGTTAAAAAATGGGAACAATTCTTGTCAAGAATGTCGTTAAGAGAAAGTCTGGTT
>JAHJTO010000025.1 GCA_018829845.1 Nanobdellota archaeon | reverse complement strand
CATGTTGTCAGAGTTGATGATGGCAGAGTTTTTCCTGTTAGAAGAGAAGAGATGTTCAAACCGCAGGAAGGCATGGAGATGAGGCCATCTTCCCCGGACGAGGTCATAAAGAAGTATAACAAAGAGATATGGGATGAGGGGATGATGAAGCTGATTGATTCCAAGAGAGTCGCAGATAGAGAGCTAGGGAGTGGGATTAAAAGCTATATGAATGAACTGAAGGAAATGGAAAAAGACAAAGAACTTTCAAAGGAGCGAAAAGAAATGTTGAGACAGCAGTATGAGGATCAGATTTCAGGGACAGTAATGGAAGCAAACCATTATTACAGAAGAATACAGGATGGAATAGAATCTATGTACAACCAGCTGCAAAAAGATCTGGTAAACAGAAAAAGAATGATTCGTGAGATTGATGATCCAATTGAAAGAGAAAGAACAAAAAAGGATATTGAAAACATGAACAAGGCTCTTGAGAGTATCTCGGTGCAATGGAAAAAGAGCGCCCCAGAGCTCAAAAAGCTTGATGAAGAAAGAAGAGCGTCCGGATTGTCCGGTGAAAGAAAAAAGGAAATAGATTACAAAACATTTGAGGAGAATAAAAAACTGGTGGATAATGTGATTCCCCAGCTGGATGAGATGAGAATGATCTCCCCGCAGAAGCTCTTTGTCCCCATAGAAAAATTCGCCAAAGACAAGGCAGCAGAAACGTTCTCAAACATAGCATTCCAAATAAATCAAGAATGTGAAAAAACTGGGAGGAAAGCACCAATAATCTCAATTGAAAATGTTTTCCCAAATATGGCATTCTCAAGAGCAGACCAGCTCAGAGAGTTGATAGATGAAAGCCGAGAAAAATTTGTCATGAAGGCTGTAGATTCTGGAATGTCTAAGGAAAAGGCATGGGACACTGCAGAAAAATTAATTGGAGCCACATGGGATGTTGCACATCTTAATCTTATAAGAAAAGAAGGAAGAAGTGCGGAAGGGAGTGTTGAAGAAATGGAAAGACAAACAAAATTAATAGCACCTTATGTAAAAAAAGTGCATATTGTTGATAATTTTGGGTTCAGCGATTCCCATATTCCCCTTGGAATGGGAAATGTTCCAAAAGAAAAACTTATGAATATAATGAAAGAAAATGAATTCGCTGGACCAATGATAAGCGAGGCAGTCGCGTTCGCCCAGCAATTCAAAATGTCTCCGCATGTATTTGAATTAGAAGCACTGGGTGCTCCATTAAATTATCCTGGTTTTGGGGGACCATCAATGTCAGAATCAAGAAGTTTGTATGGAAGCTCATTTACAGGATATGGAAACTTCCTTCCAGAACAGCATTTCGCGATGTATGGCGGGGGATTTTCAGGCCTCCCTCTTGAACTTGGAGGAAGAGTCGCCGGAGGAAAATCAAGCCAGTTTTCAGGCACCCCCATGGAATAGGTCGCTATTAAAAGGAGGTTGATCGTTAAGGAACCTTGGTTCCTTACGGGGTTGATTGTCACAAACTCTAGGGAAAGGTGATTGTCAGGAAAACCGCCAGGTTTTCCTACAGAAGAGTTTAAAAATAATTAAATCAACACATATAATAGGGTATATAGTTTGAATAAAAAAGAGGAAAGATGGTTAAGAAAAAAATTGAGCCAAGAGTAATTTCTCTGACAAAAGACAGAGATATAGCCATGGACTTTGCCCAGAAAGTTTACAAAAGGATAGGGACACCAATAAAAAGCATTGTTCTGTTCGGATCTGCAACAAAAGGAAATTCAAATCCCAAATCAGATATAGATATTATAATCCTTCTTGATGATGCCTCCATATCATGGGATGATGAATTGGTGGCATGGTACAGGGAAGAGCTTGGAAAGATCATAGCAAGCAACAAATATATCAAACCACTCCATATAAACACTGTTAGGATAACCACGTGGTGGAACGAGATGATAAGAGGGGAGCCAGTCATAATTAATATAATAAGATGGGGTGATCCCCTTATTGACCTTGCAGGTTTCTTTACCCCTCTCAAATCCCTTCTAGTGCAAGGACATTTGAAATCAACACCCGAAATGATATTTGTAACGCTTGGAAGAGCTCCGGCCCATTTAGGAAGATGCAAAGCAAATATGATTGGGGCCATGGAATCAATATACTGGGCATTTGTTGATGCAAGCCACTCCGCCTTAATTGCAGCAAAAGTATCTCCTCCATCTCCCGAACATATTCCATCAGTCATGAGGCAAAACCTTGTTGATAGGGGGATAATAAAAGGCAAATATGTTGATTGGTACAGAGAAGTATACATTCTAACCCACAAAGTCATGAGGGGAGAAACAGATGGAGTCAAGGGAGAAGATCTCCAGCTTTGGAAAGAAAGAGCAGATGAGTACATAAAAGAAATGGCAATTGCAGTAAAGAAAATAACTGGCCTTAAATAATAAAAATCTAAAGTTTCTAATTATTTTGGTGTTTTGCCGGTGCTAATTGAAGGGGGTTGATGCAATAAAAGGAAGGTTGGTCGTTAAGGAAACGTAGTTTCCTTACATTGTCGAGATTAAAAATATCGATGAATAATATCAATAGATGTTATCGTGATGATCAAAATCAATAAAAACTATTTTATTTTCTTGCTGGATGAACTTGAAAACCAGAACAAAATGGCCAATATGCACTCTTTTCTTATCCTTCATATCAAATCTGAGATTTTTGTAATGCCCAATATCTGAAGAAGTCATAACTTCTTCAATTTTCTTTAGAACTTGCTCATACAATGCTCTATCTTTTTTGAATAATTTATTGAGAATCTTCTGAAGAGAGGGCTGGATCTCATAAGAATACATTTTTAGTCCTCAATTATTTTTCTCAGTTCAGATATTCTTTTGAAGGGTATTCCTTTTTCCTTTTCTATTTTGCCTAATTTTTCCATATATTCGGGTCTCAATTGAGGCTCAAGAAATTTTTCTTCATAAACTTTAGCAATTAATGCTACGGCCTGGCTTTTGTTTCTCAAGCCATATTTAGCCTTGACTATGTTCAATACCCTGTCTTCTCTTTCATTGATGTGTATTATGTTTTGTACCATGTTATATTTTATAATAACTTATAATAAAGTGTAATGTCTAGTATTTAAATGTTTTGGTGGTCGAACTCGGGTCCGTAGGTTTCCTACGGACCTGTCAGAGATGAACAGAGATTAAGAGATAAAAGGATTGCTTCCAGAATAGAAATCATGATTCCTAATTATTCTTTTCTATTATTCTTGTAATGGGTTTTTTGGCCATCGTCAAAGTTGAATTTCTAAACAATCTTTTGGTTAGCATAAATATTAATAAAGCATGATTAGAACAGAATTTAATGTTTGATGATTCCATAAAAGAGGAGATAAGGGGTAAGACAGACATTCTTGAGCTGATATCATCCTATGGGGTAGAATTAAAACTAGGGGAAGAATAATCTCGGCATTGTGCCCTTTTCATATATCTTTCATGCAGGGGATCTGAAAAGAAATTCTAAAAATATTTTTTAATATTAAGAACTTTTTATTAAATGTCTAAACAAGAATCTATTTCTCTTCTGAATCTTCTGCAACTTTTTCTTCTACTTCTTCAGATTCATCATCTTCGCTAGAGTCAATCTCTAACTCTTGCAATACTTTGATTATTCTGTCCAGCTTTGCATTGATTTGATTTAATTGGTCTGAAGATGGTCCTGGTGATCCTTCATTCCTTGAAAATGATCTTCCACCGCTGCTTCCTCCGCCTTCTTTTCTAAAACAATCACTGCATAGGACTGGTTTGTTTCCTGTTGGTTTGAATGGAACTTGACAATTTGATCCGCATTTAGTACATACAACATTATGCATCTCTCTTGGGCCAGAATCCCTATCTCTTCCAAATCCGCCTCTTCCTCCGCCGAATCCTCTAGAGCCTCCAGATCTTCCACCGAATTCCCCTCTGGATCTTCCAAATCCTCCACCGGATCTTCCGCGACCTTCTGATCTAAATTCTCCCATATTAATTCTGTCATGTGTTGGTATATAAATATATGTAATTTGAATTTCTTGTGCGCCCAGGGGACATATGTCCTAGGTAAAACCGAAAATTAGTTCTCAACTAATTTGCCTTTTATTCAATGAAAAAAGAAGAAATCAGAAAGGAATTCTTCAAGTTAAGAATTAAGGAACATTCTTACTCTCAATGTAAAAAACTTTTGAAATCACTGTTCGATTTTGAAACTTCTGCAAGGACCCTAAAAAGATGGGAGAAGAAACATAAAACTGTGGAATGGGATCTTAGAGATGAATCAACAAAACCTCGGATTATTCATAGAAAAATAACTTCAGAAATTGAATCAGAAGTTATTAAGATAAGAAGAGAAACCGGTTGGGGAGAACATAAGATTTGTGAATTTGTATCTGAAATTTCTCACGCAAGTGTTTATAGAGTATTGAGAAAGAACCGATTAACAAACTCTAATCCCAACAGGAAAAAGCGAATAAAGTATATTCGCTGGCAAAGAAAACATCCCAATTCATTATGGCAAATGGATACTTCTGATCAAAAAATTAAGGACAAGTATTGTTTTGCAGTTATTGATGATTGTTCAAGATATTGTGTTGGGCTGTTTGACCTAAATGAGGTTACAACTGATATAATCACCCATCTTCTAGATGGGCTGATAAAAGTTCATGGAAAACCAAGAGAAATTTTATCAGATAACGGTTCTGTGTTTGGCTTGAGAAGCAAACACAGCAAGTTTGATAGATGGTGCAACAGAAGAGGAATAAATCATATCAGAACAGCAGTTCACAGCCCGACAACATCTGGAAAGATAGAAAGATTCTTTCAAACTCTTGACAAAGAGTTTGCATTCTGCAACAAAAATGCAGAACTTTTTAGAATGAGATATAATCATTTTAGGCCCCACACAAGCTTAGAAAAGAAATGTCCTGCAGAAGTTTATTTCGATTTTTCTAAATTGATTTAGGGTAGGACATATGTCATGTGGCTACACAGAATTTGAATTTCTTGATTAAACTTCTGAAAGAAAGGAAGATTGATTGTGAAGGTGCTTTGAAAGCAAAGCTTTCGGGGCCACCCGTTTTTAGGGTTCAGTTCTTGTAGACATTTTTTCTATGTCCAACTTCAACCAAAAGTATCAAAAGTTTATCTTTTTTGATATCTAAGATGGCTCTATAGTCTCCAATCCTTAGTTTATAATAAGGACTACCAACAAGTATTATTGCAAAATATTCTGGTCTGATTCTTATTCTCTCAAGAGCAGAAATAATTCTTTGCTGCAATTGTTTTTCAAGTTTAGAAAACTGCTTTCTGAAGTTATCAGTAAAATTTAACTCGTAAACCATAATCCCTCTTAATGAAGATTAAATTCCTTTTTTATTTGTTCTAGAGTAAATAGCTTTCCTTCTTTTATGTCTTTTTCAGCCAATGTAATGCTCATTTTTGTTTCTTTTGATAACTCTAAAGTGTCTTCGATAAGATCTGCAATTACCTCTTCATAGCTCTCATTAGCCACAAGCTTTCTTTCTTCAAGCTTTTTTTGCAATTCTCTGCTTATTTGAATGGTTGTAGTTTCCATAGCAGACTATAGTCAGGTATAGTATTTAAATCTTATCTTTTTTGCAGCCAGTCAAGCAGATGCATACGAATTAGAACCCAATGCATCTGCCGGAACCTGAGTTCGAATTCGAATGCACCTCGACCTTTTTGTGCCTATTATGATTATATCGTTGACAAAGTATATAAAATCATCTATTTGTCGTCGCTGTTGATCAGTAGAGACTATTTCTTTTTTGTTGTTATTTTTGTTGACAAAAATGTTGACATTAATGTTATCTTTTATTGTAAAATAGGTTTGGGGGCGAGGTCATGATATTCCAGAAATTAAGGGACCGGGTTTCGCATTGTGAAGAAGTGATTGAAGAATTTGAGAACATAGGTTGAATATTGGGGAAGTAAGTCTATAATTAAAATTTACAACCTCTTTTCCATTTCAATCGTATCTCCATGGTCTTTAGAATGAATTAATTTAACTGTTTTATATCCCCTTTTCTTATAAAATCCCAAAGATGTAAGTCCTGAAGGCACTTTTATGATTTTATATCCTTTCTTTTTTGCTAAATCTTCTACTTTGTCCATTAATTTTGATCCAATGCCTTTTCCATGCACATCTGGATTAATAAAAACCGTAAAAACTTTGTCCCCCTTCAAGCTTGCAGTTCCAATGACTTTATCATTTTCAATTGCAACAAAAATAGTTCGATCTTTTAAATTTTTGATTATTAGAGAAGGTGTAAAGAAATCACATAAACTAGCGATGGTTTTTTTAGAATAGTCTTTGCTATTTACTTCTCTAAGGCATCTTCGAATAATATTAGAAACTTCTTTTGCATCCTCTTTTCTTAGTCTTCTAATCCGCATATAAAGAATAAATCTTGATAGATTATAAATCTTAAGTTCTCAATTTCTCAAATACAAGATTAAATACAATCTCTGTTAGGTGACCAGACGACCAAAAGGGAGAGAAGCGCAACGTCCCCCTGAGTAATTTTTAAGGGCGCACTATTTTATTAACTTAAATATAATATTTTCATATCTTCCTTTTACTTTTCTATAAGAATTCGCTGTAAGTATGTGTTTGATTTTTTCATTTATTTTGACTTGTTTGATTACATTTATCTTAAAACCTGCATATTCAAAAGCTTCAAAGTAATCGCAAAACTTATGTTGAAATATATCAGATTTTGCTCTTAAATCTAATGAAACGTCACTTCTTGTGTTATAATCGGTCCAATCCATATCTGGATGTGTAACTGAAAATATCAATTTGCCATTCTTCTTTAACACTCTGTGAAATTCTCTTAAGGTAAATTTCAAATTTTTTATATGTTTTAATGCTTGGCCACAATTTATTTTATCAAAATAGTTATTTGGAAATGGAAGTTTCTTAGTTAAATCTGCAACACGATAATCTATTTTAGTATTTTTTTTTCGAGCGACTTCTATCATTTTTATCGAAAAATCAATTCCAATAATTTTGGCTTTCTTCCTGAAAAAATCTTCTGTATACCTACCTGTACCACAAGCTGCATCAAGAATTTTCTCATCTTTCTTTGCATCAACTAGTTTTAAAACATCCTCATGCTCAAGGATAAGATGGGGATTAACATCTTGGTCGTATTTTAATGCCCAAGCATCATAAGCTTTTTGAGTTTTGCGAATCATATTAAAATATAGGAAGTTAATTATTTATAAATGTGTCCAAGATGCGACATCCTGAACGCGAATAATAGCAAATTCTGCTCCAAATGCGGAGGCATCCTGGACATGGAGACTGCGATGCAGTTTGAAGATGAGATGAGAAAGCAGATCGATGCCCGAAGGCAGTCAGATGATGTTATGGCCTCTTTGATGGGTGATCCAGAAGTCCAGAGATTTCTTCTGGAGAAGATGTCGCAGTTGAAAATCGCAAGAGTCTAAGAATCACGAATTCAATTCGTATGCCCTGTCCGCAGTGGCCTATCTTTTGTGTAATCAGTGGGATGTTTTCTGTTTGAAGGGGGTTGATTGTCGCTAATTTTAGGGAAAGTTGATTGTCAAGAAAACCGTTAGGTTGTCTTACATATGCATCTGCCGGAACCTGGGTTCTGATGCGAATGCACCTAAACTTTTTTGCTGTCCCTTGGGATATTATCGTCGACAAACTTTATAAAATCATCTTGCCGCCTGTCAGTGGCGGCAAAGAAAGGGGGTTGATTGTAAAGGGACCTTGGTCCCTTACATTGTTGACAAAATTGTTAACATTAATGTTATTTTTCCAGAATTTCTTCGCCTTTCTCAACTTGAGATTCCATGCCCTTGATTTCCTTGTTATAATATCTCACAAGTTCTTCGTCACCCGCTTCCTCCGCCATATCTCTTTTCTTCTTATGCTTCTCTATTTGTTCTTTCGTAGATTCTACTCTTCTTTCAACTCTTTTCTTTCTATTTGTCATGTTTTAATTTTAAGCGAATATCATTTAATAATTCTTCTAGAAGATTAAGTAATCTCCTGGTATCTTCTATGCTTATATTATTTTTTGGCCTTTTTTCGTCCCTTATCGCTCGGTAAATAGCGTAATATTCTTGTGGCTCTACATTAAGTTTTTCCTTCAAAAACTTCATAAAAGATTCATTCGAGAATCTTTCTTTATTTAGCATAGTTTCGATGATATACATCCCTCTTAGTCTTAATATTAATGAATAAATCAGGTTGCCATCCGCATATTCTTCACTTCTAGACTTGCTGATATCCAGAAGACCTTTGTTGATCTTTAGAGCACTTGTGGTATCTTTCAAATATTCATTGAAAGCAGATTTGAACTTTCCAAGCTCTTTTCTTCTAAGGTCTTCTAAAAATGAACTGTTCATAATGGGCTCGGCCTCAAATAAGAAAGAATAGAATAAAACAGGATTTATTTCTTTGAATCTTTCAAGCTTATCCTTTACAACTTGTGTTACATCAAAAGGTTTTTTCACTTCAATATCCAATTTTTTGTTAGTTATGACCATCACATCTATATCTGATTCTTTTCCATGCTCTTTTCTAGCATGAGATCCATAAAGATAAACCCCGATTATATCGCTGAAATAAGGCTCCAAGGCATCCAGAATGTCTTTTTTAGGGTCCGTTTCAACCCTTGTAAGAATTACCTCATAGCCTTCCCATTCCTTTGGAAGTATCACATGGCTGCTATTTCCCGAAGGCATGGCTATCCTCCTGAGCTCTTCTTTCTGCAATACTTGTTTCATTACCATGTATATACATTGTGTATACTTATATTTAAATGTTTCTCTTTGTCTTTAGAAACATTACCCTTTAAATTAATATGATACAAAATACAGGGTAAAAAGTAGTATTATAGAAAATCTCTGGTGGTGGTCTGCCGGAACCCGGGTTCTGATGCGAATGCACCGCGTAAGGAAACTACGTTTCCTTCACGATCAACCTTCCTCTAATAGCTGCCTACTGCTTTATCGTCGCCAAACTTTATAAATTCTTCTGTTTTACGTCGCTGTT
>JAHJTO010000024.1 GCA_018829845.1 Nanobdellota archaeon | reverse complement strand
TCTGAAACCAAGGAAATATTAAAAGCCCCGTATCTTGCGAGGTCTTTTTGCTTAACTGCGAAATGGTCTGAAAAATATAGATTCATATCGCTACGCTAAAATATCTACCGTGACTTGTTTTTGCACGCCTGCCAAATTCACTTGATACGCAACAATTATTATAATTGTCGCCGGTGGGTGGTATAAATAATTGACGTTAATCAGTATTGGCAGACATTTGTATTAAATATCATTTTTCCTTAGGGAAAAGTGGCACCCAATCTTTTCCGCCAGCGGATTTAGATGACCAGAATATTGGTAAGGTATCATTTGGAATTTTGTGTTCGAATACAACTAATGCTTGGCAGTCATGATATCCAAGCGCATTTGCTGGATTGTAAAGTTCGATCCCGATTTCCTTAAATACCTTTTCTGCTGCTTCTATTTCCTCAACAGATAAAGATATTTCCTTGTTTTCCCTATTAAACGCTCGTCCCGCATCAAACAACAGGTCATGGACTATTACATCTACAATTTTTCCCTTCTTCTCTTTTTTTACCTTATCTATTGCTTCTACGAAACCGCTAACTGCTGAATAATAAATATTCACATTCCTTTCTTCGCAATGCCCCTTTATTTTGTTGTATATCTGTTCAATTTCCTTTTTGGCAGAATCCCCCGTTCCAACAAAATCATTCATAATAATAATGGTTTTTTTTCTTCCTTCAAGACTTACATCTTCGAGGAATTTTGCAATCCTAGGAATACCGCCCGATCTTGCCTTTCCGCCCATTATTTGATTGAAATAATAAAGAAGCGCAGATCCGCTCTTCCCTGGTTCGTCACCTACGGTAACAAAAATGTTGCTAATTGACATCTTAGCGCCAATTATATGTTCTGGCGTTCTTCTACATATTTCTTCATAATTATCCTTTAATGCATTTATTATCTCCTTTCTCCTATAGAATTTTATTGCTTTTAATAGTAAAAAGGCCCATCGTCGGTGTTGAGCGGATTCAAAATTATCAAGCCAAGCCTGAATATCTGTGGTGGTTATAGTCTTTAGCTCTGACCCAAAGACCCAGTTCTTATTATCGCAAAATTCCTTAATTTCGGCAGGTCTGATTTCTAGACCGTTATTTTCCTCGCCAGCTTCTTCCAAATAGGGAAATTTTTCTAAAATATCTTGCCGTCCAATACCCCTTAACCAAGCATGCAACAACCCCAATTTTATCCTATAAAATATTTCAGTATTTTCTTCTCTTCGTTCAAGCACGCCCCTTGTTACAAGGTTTTGTAAAATCACGCCCCATTGCCTCTCCTTTATTTTACTTAACCAAGGTTTGTTGCTCTGCCAAAATCCATTACGTGCTACGTATTCTATCGACGATCTTTTAACTTTGGCAATTGCTAGTAGTATATAGGCGGTATATTTACACAGGTCCTCCCTATTGTCTTTAGTTGGTACATCTATTCCTTCCAACCAAAAGTGAGAATAGTGGCCATATTCACCGCTGGTATTGCTGATTGTGTTTACGGCATCCTCGATCTCTTTTGTCGTAACATAACCATCTTCAATCTTTGTCATTTCCTCATACACCTTGTTGCAAATTTTGTTGACAAACCAAGGATTTCCAGCCGTATGCTTTATTATCAGATCAACGGCGTTTCGATCATATTCAAGAATTCCCTCTGCAGGTTTTTCAATTATCTCATCTTGCTCACTTTTTTCAGTGATATACGTTATTTCTAACGTGCTGCCTACATTGATAACACTGCTCATTTGTCTGGTGAATATCTTTCTGAATTCTTCAGAACCAACCAAAAATAGGACATTGTTTCCGGTTGTCCCGATTGTTTTTAGGGCATTGTAGAATTGTCTATTGCTTTCTTCTTCCCACACAGGCATATATTCGCAGTCGTCCAGCATAATGAGGATTCTTTCCAACTCGTTAGCTCCAGCAAAATTATCAAGCCATCCCACTAATGGCTCAAGCTGTTTGTGGAAGTTGTCCAGACCTAAGGGAAGAATAGTGCTTTCGCGTTTTGGAAATCTCTTTTTGAAACTATCATATACTTTTTCGCATATAGAAAAACCTACTTCCCCTGGATTTCCTTTTATAACTGCTCCCCATGGAATTACAACAGCAAGATAGAAGGGAAATTCTTGCCCGCTAAATTCACTTTCAATAACCTTGACAATGGACGTTTTACCAACTCTTTTCTCACCATATATTCTTACAATTTCCTTATTTCGAATAGATGCCCTAAGTCTATCGATAATATTCCCTCTAGCTCGCAGTTTAACTGGGTTGTTAATCCAAGTTAGTAGATAAGGGTTTTCCCTTCGGTATCTATCCCAATCTAACGAATGAACCTTCTGTCCGATTAATTCTATTGCTTTATCTACCAAATGACATTGCTCATTATCATCCCTCCACCCAAACGTGAAGGTTAAAGGAATGGTTTGTAACTTCTCCTTTGTCCTAATGCCAAAATGAATGTCAGAAGTTGTATCCGGAGACATTTCATCAGAATGAATGGGGTCACTTAATTCAACTTTTCCGACGATTTCTTTATCCACTTCGATCAATATACATAAATCGTGAATTGTAGAATTTCCCGTATTCTTAGTGGGGATCGAGATTTCATGGTCAAAATCCAATTTATGAAAAGGGTAATGTTTATCACTACTGTCCAACTGTTGAATTTATAAAAACGTGAAAACCATTGATACGCTTATGTTACAAACACTTTTTCCTTGTAAACGATTTCAAATCGCGGATACAATAGGTCATTCCAACCAACCT
>JAHJTO010000023.1 GCA_018829845.1 Nanobdellota archaeon | reverse complement strand
TTAAGAATTTCAACAGCTTTCTTGGGATCCCCTCTTCCAACAGGAAAATAGCAAGGGATGATCTTGACCTTGAAATTGTCATGTTCCATTTCAAAGTATTTTAACGCATTATTTTTCATAATTTCTGAATAATGGTCCTTTAATCTTATCTTTTGTTTTGTCATGTTCTCAAAAGGAATGAGCCCAAAGGCAATGATATATTCCGGCTGGACAATTTCAATTTCCTTTGTCAAGATTGGCAGGAACAATCTTATTTTTTCGGAGTCTGGCAAGGTGGCATCATGGCCTGTCCATTTCACAATATTTGTAAAATAGAAGGATTTGGATGTCAAGAACTTCAGAACCTTGTTTGTGAATTCCAAAGACCAGGATTTTGAGTTATTCATCTCTTCCATCAATTGGTCATCAAATAATCCGGCCTTGTGGAAAACTCTCCAAACCTGTTTAGTGCCTATGAAAGGAAATCTTGGCCCTTGCCAATCCTTGCTTGAGCTTATGTTGGCATGGGTTGGATTGATGAAAACGAACATAAACCTTGGCCTTTCAGTCTTGCCATTGCCTAGAATGGGCATTAGTTTGTTTTTGGGAAAGTGCTGTTTATTAACCTCTTGGACTATTTCCCACAAATCTTTCAAGGATTTGCAATCCCGTATCATGTCATAAGAAAAATTCTGCCAGTTTAATAAATTATTGGAAGCTTCTCGTTCAGAAGCATTATTGTATAGCAGTATGGGTTTCAAATTAGTGAAGCTCTGTTTCAGAACTTCTTCATTTACCCTAAGTTTATATATGGTCCATTTCATTGAATATTGTGAAATACTGGGATTCTAGCAATATTTTAGTCTTATCATAACACAACGGAGGAAAAAAATGTCAGAATTCAACAAAAACAGAGACTTTGGCGGACCAAGAGAAATGCACAAAGCTACATGCTCTGAATGCAAAAAGGAATGTGAAGTTCCTTTCAAGCCAACAGAAGGCAAGCCAGTTTTTTGCAGAGATTGCTTCAATAAAAGAAAGAAGTTCTAAGCAAGCCTATAGAAGCAGATTAAACAGATTTTTATTTTATTTTTTTAATTTTATGAAAGGGGTTGATTGCTAATTGAAGGAAGAAAGGATGCAGGAGAATGTAGGAAAAAATTCTTTAGGAGGGCCTATAAAGAAGATGATCTATGGGGTTGCCATATTTTTTCCCCAGTTCTTGATAGAATTTATTCCATTCATTATCAAATCCATCAAATTTGAGTCTTATGGGTTTTTTAATTTTTATTGCATGGACTGCTTCTTCCAATGTTCCATTTGAAACCCCGAACATCCAGAATTCATCACTTATGTCTATCAGCCCCAAACACCACTGCATTGATTTTATTCTTCCTATTTTTGGATTTCCTTCAAACCTTTCATATGGAAATGCTTGAAATGGATGCAACGGAGCATAATCTTGATCGGTAACAAAGTCCATAATATCTTTAATTCTATGGACTATTCTTGAGGGTGTTGCACAATAGATCAATTTGCTCATTTTAGAAATTCAATTTTCTCGCTTTATATTCTTTTATGCCGGAAAACCTTGTTTTCCCAGCATCAAAAAAGGCCTTATGCCCTGTCAGGGCAGTGTTTTCTGTCCCTATCTTCTCTTTTTCTTGATGAATGACCCGATTGCTCCGCCTAGAAATGTGAAAAGAACTGAATATGCAGCCATATTTCCGAAGGACAATCCAATTATTAGGCCCGCAACCAGACCCACAGCTAGGCCGTCTCCAAAGTAATTTGTCCTATTAAGCCAATAATTAGTGCTATACCTCATTTTTTCCTATTGTTGTGAAGTGATTGTTATTTATAAACTTCTCGCATACTAGACTTTTGCGAAATCCCTAGATAAGCCATACCCATTTTTATATATAAAACGCAAAAGTTTAGGCATAGATAGTTTTATAAACTGAATTTAAGTGACAATATCATACCAGGTCAGACGATTTCTGAACGAAATGGTTATGTGGGTAATAGACTGAACGGAGGATAAGAATGAGCGTAAAATTATACGTTGGCAATTTGCCTTGGAGCATCAAAGATGCAGAGCTTAAGGACCTTTTCGCAAAATTTGGAGAAGTTTCAGAAGCGATAGTCATCTCTGACAAATTTTCAGGCAGATCCAAAGGATTCGGATTCGTTACATTTGCATCAAAGGAAAACGCAGACGCTGCGATTGCTGAGATGAATGGTAAGGAAATCGAAGGAAGAGCTATGAAAGTTAGCGAAGCCAAACCTATGGAAGAAAAGCCAAGAAGAGAATTCAGAGGAAGATACTAGATTTAGTATTTAATCTGATTTCAAAAACCAATTTTTTATTTTTTTATTTTTTTTAACCTGGAAATTTTTGGATTTCCAAGCACGATCTGTTTCTAAGTGTTTTTCTGAAGATTTTCTCAGGATTGTTTTCTGTTTCAGGAGATGGAATTGCTTCTTAGCAAGAATTGTTGAAGATTTATTCAGAATCGCCAAGAACTCGAATGGGTGGAAGATAACTCTTTTTTAATTCTAAAGAACTTTTGCCTTGATTATTTTTACTTCTGAAACTGGCTTGTCATTCAAGCCAACTTGGACTTTTGCAATCTTATCAACAACATCCATGCCATTTATTACTTCTCCAAAAGCCGGATGTTTGGTATCTAAAAAATTATTGTCTATGAGATTTATGAAGAACTGGCTGCTCCCGGTATTGGACCCGGCATTTGCCATTGCAATTGTTCCCCTATAATTTCTATTTCCGCCTTCATGGGTAAACTCATCTAAAATTTTTGGAATTTTGGGATCCCCATATCCTGTTCCAGTAGGATCTCCGCCCTGAATCATGAATCCGTCAATCACTCTATGAAAAATAACTCCGTTGTATGTTCCATCATGGGCAAGCTTAACAAAATTTCCAGTGGTAATGGGCATGTCATCGTACATTTGAAGAGTGATCTCCCCATAATTCGTTTCGAGAACAACTGTCGTTCCAGAGTTTCCAGAGTTTTGGTTTGCCATGTAATATATTCCTAATGCCAGGATTAAAAATGCTGCGGTTATGATTATCATCAGGCTCTTTTTCATGTATGCCTTAGGGGGATGTGCTTTTTAAAAATAACGGAGCGAAGCAGGATAAGAAAGGAGGGTTAATTGCTTTTGAAGGGGGTTGATTGTCAAGGGGGCTTCGCCCCCTTACAGCCCCATCTGAGCATTGCTTTTGGCAGGAATTGCCAAATATAAACAATTAAAAGCATTGTTTTCCTCTGGTGAAAACAGTGAACTCGGTCAAAATATCCATTGATAAGCCCCTAAAGATCGTGGAGTATTTGTCAAAGGATGATTTGGTTATTCTGGAAAAAATAAAAAACAGGCATTTTGAGGATAGGAAGATACTGGATCTAAAATTAAAATCTGAAGAGGCGGCAAAGCAATCAGAGATAAAAGAATTAATTTCATATCCTCTCATTAAAAAAAATCTTGCATTTAATCTTCCTCACCAGCAGGAAGGGGCGTTGAAGATTCTCAGAGATCTGGATGGAAGAGTGCTTCTGGCAGATGAAGTTGGCCTGGGAAAAACAATAACTGCCGGGATGGTTTTGAAAGAATGCATTGTGAGGGGATTTGTAAGAAGGGTCCTGATTTTAACCCCCCCATCACTGGTCAATCAATGGAAAGAAGAGATGAGCACGAAATTTGACATTGACCTCAAGGAAGTAAGCAAAGAAACAGAATGGGAACATACCGATATTGCAATTGCTTCCATAGACAAGGTAAAAAATTTTAACACTTCCACAAATGAATTCAAGCATTCAAAAGCTCATGAGATTTATTGGGATATCATAATCATTGATGAAGCCCACAAGCTTAAAGACAAAAACACATTCAGATGGAAATTTGTTGACAGACTTCAGAAAAAGAGACTGCTGCTTTTGACAGCCACCCCATTCCAAAATGATATGATTGAATTGTATAATTTACTTGCTCTTCTCAGAAGAGGCCATCTTGGAACAATAAGTGAATTCAGGTCTAATTTTTTGGTTGAGGGTGATGAAAGAAAACCCCTGAATCCTGCAGAATTAAAAAGAAAATTATCAGAGGTCATGATCAGAAGGAGAAAGGATGAGGTAAGGGGCATCAGATACATGAAGAGGATACCAAGCATAAAATCCATAACGCTTAATTGGATGGAAAAGAGGGCCTATGATGGCGTTGCGGATTTATTGCTTTTGCATTACTATGATTTTAATGGAGACCCAATAAGCACAAATCTCGCAATGTATTCTATTTTGCCAAAAATAACCAGCTCTTCCAAATCATCCATAGAATTTTTAGAAAATCTCATGAATAATCCCAAATACCATCCAACTACTCAAAAATTGGCCAAGGAATTGATTTGGCAGTTCAAGAATATCACGCAGGACACCAAGATTGACAGCCTTATTGAATTGGTAAATGAAATAAATAAAAAGGATAAAGGGACAAAAATTTTGATATACACAAAACACCCCATAACCTTGAAATATATTTCAGATATTCTTGGAAAACAAAAATTCAAAATCACCGAATTTAAGGGGGGTTTAACAAATGATGAGAAGACAAGAAGAATCAAAGAATTTAAGGAAGAAACACAGATACTCATAAGCACTGAGACGGGGGCAGAAGGATTGAATTTTCAATTCTGTTCAAACCTCATTAATTATGACTTGCCTTGGAATCCCATGGCAGTAGAACAGAGAATCGGCAGGCTTGACAGAATAGGCCAAACCAAAGACATTTCTGTCTATAATCTTGCCACAAAAGGCACCATGGAAGAACATGTTGTTGATCTTATCATAAACAAGATGTGTTGCATAGGGCTTGTCATGGGCGAACTTCCGATCATATTATTCAATATGGGCTTAGATTCTAGTGGAAAATCAGGATCAAGCAAATTCGAAGAGAAGATAATGAATGCTTTCCTAAGCTCAAAAAATAATTTGCATAGATTCGAAAGCGAAATAAACAAGGTAGGCAGTGAAATCAATAAGGGAATAGAAGAATACAAGCAAACAAAGAAATATACGTCACAATTATTGGATGCACACTAAGAAAATCAAAGAAAATGGAAAAAAATATTGCAAATAATGGGTTGGATAAATCAAAAGAATTTATTTTGGAATTTTTCAAAGATGCGGCTATCTCACATAAAAATGGGGTGTTGACCATTGACGGTGTCCAAAAATCTTTTGAAGATTTTATAGGGAAAAAAGCGCCCTATAAGCTCGTTTTTGACATAAAAACCCACAGCAAGGTTAAAGATTCTGAACTGATCATGCAAGGAAGCTATTTTTTGCTTTCAATAAGGGATTATCTCATGGATCGGGGACAAACAAGTCTGCTAAAAATAAATATCCGGCCAGATTTAACCGATTTAAGCAAGAATTTTCCAAAAGGCTCCAAGATTATCGAAGTAAAACAAGATGGTTTTGATTTTTTCTCAGAATTTTACTTTTTATCCGTTTATCAGTATCTTAATGAAAAAAAACAGTCAATAAATAACATTTTGGTTAAAAACAAAGAAGTTTTAGACTTGGACACCGCTAAGCTAAAATTTCAAACAGGCAACAAAGAAGAAATTCCAGTAATAGATTTGAATGATTCTTACAAAGTTGCCAAGGATTGTATTAAAAATAATGTTGTCAAGGAAATTAAGCCAATGAAATTATTGCTAAAGGAAAAATTGGAAAAAGAGCTTAAAAGGGTAAAGGAGCATTATATAAAGCAAATAAAAGAAAAAGATGAAGAGGTTGAAACATGCGAAAGGAAAATAAAACTTCTCCAAAGCAAACTCAGGCACACTTATTACGAAAGAGATATGGATATTCTTGAAATGCAGATCAGGGAGTCCAAAGAAAGATTGGAAAAACTGAAAAAGAAAGGCTACAAGGAGAGATTGAAGAAAGAAGAGCTTTTCCATGTAACTGATGAGACTGAAAAACACTCTTTATCCATAAAAAATAATTTGATTAATGCCACAGTATTCTACTATCCCCTCTATAAAATTTTAATCTCTTCAAAAGGCAAAAAGCGTTCCGTAAAATATGATGCTGTTTTCAGCAGGGTTGCCTAAATGTTTGCAAGTTTTATGCTAAAAAAGAAAACCTCTGACTTTAGTCTAAGGTTAACTTGTTTTCTTTTTGGCATGACAGGAACACAAGAAACCTCGGCCTGTTTAGGCTGAGGAGTGTTCCTTATCATTATAAAAGCCTGTTCAAGAAGTTTAATTTTACAAGCCATGATTTCTTTTGGTAATCGGTGCAATGATACACCTTATGTGTTAAATGATGGGCTCTTTTTATTATTGTAAAATTCATTTCTTCCAAGATCTTTTCATTTTCATGTGACAATGATAATTCTGGAGCTTCAAAGATTACAGAGTAATAACCAAATCATTTGTTGAATTCTTCCATCCCCAGCAGGATTGATTCTCTGTCTACGGAATGCATAAACTTCCCTTCAAGATGGTATACTTCATGCATCCCAAGAGTTTTATTCAATTCTTTAATATATTCTCACCAGCTCGAATTATGTGAAATGGATTTATTTCCCGGAAGGGGAATGACCATGAGGACATCGCTTTTTTCTAGAAATTCACTTCACATAGCCTGTTTGGATTTACATCATCTATTTGGCTCGTTGAAACAAGCCTTACAAATAAGAGGAGAAATATGGTCGCAACAATCATCCACCATGTGATTCTCATAACCTTATTACCCATGTTCTAATCTAGGCTCAAGAATTTATAAACAGTTCTAAAAATTCAGCGTTTCCGAAGCAACTCTTTCTGATTCAACCATATAAGGATTCCAACCGGAATTATAAAAAGCCAATTTACAAAAAAAGTCATAGCCAAGAAAGCGAGAGCTAAGAGAGATTGAATGATGACTCTCCAAGACATTACCTCGCCAATTGTTTGAACACCCACTAGAGGTATTAGAAAACATTTGTTTATTAATATTTTGTTGCTATGGCTTATTTGAAATTATAAATTGATGCTCTCTCCAGCCGAAGGAATGTATGATTTCATCCCCGTCTTTTGCAGCTTTTTCTCGAATTCCAAACTCTGTTTTTCTTCCCCATGCACTATGAAAATGGTTTTTGGTTTTGGAGAGAAATTTTTCAACCACTGAATGAGGCCCCTATAATCTGCATGGGCTGAAAATCCGGGAATAAATTCTATTTCAGCATTGACTTCGACCTCTGTTCCAAGCAGCCTTATTCTTTTTTCACCTTTTTGAATCCAATATCCCAGTGTTCCTCTTGCTTGATATCCTACAAGGAGCAAAGTATTTCTTGAATCTTCTATGTGGTTTCTGATATGGTGCTTTATTCTTCCCCCTGTACACATCCCATTTCCAGCAATGATTATGCAAGGCTCGGTAACATAGTTTATTTCCTTTGATTCTTCAACAGTCAAGGTATTTATGAGTCCTGGAAATGAAAATGGATCTTTTCTTTTCTTAAGGATTTGTTCTATTTTCTTGTTATAATACTCTTGATATCTTGTAAACACTTCGGTTGCTCTTATTGCCATTGGAGAATCGAGATAAACCTTCTTTTGAGGCAGGAGTCCTTGCTGTTCAAATTGCCCTATGCAGTAAAGCAATTCTTGTGCTCTTTCAACTGCAAAAGATGGAATCATAAGCTTCCCGCCCCTGTTGTAAGTGTCTTTGATTATTCTCAAAAATTCTTTTTTTCTGTCTCCCATGGGGGGATGAAGCCTGTCTCCATAAGTGGATTCCACAAAAACATAGTCTGCCTTTTTTATGGGTTCAGTATTCTTCACTATTACGGCATCTGCCTGACCTATATCGCCCGAAAATGCGAGAATTTTTGAATTTTTTCCTTCATTGATTGTTATTTGGATTGACGATGCGCCGATGATGTGCCCTGCATCATAAAATCTGGCCGTAATATCTTTGCTTATGTGGATGTCCTCATCATATCTTACTAATTTAAACAATCTCAAGGTATTCTTCACATCATTCTCATTGTATATCGGTTTTCTTGCAGGCAATCCCTCCCTTGCCCTTCTTTTATTTTCATTTTTTGTATCTTGCTCAGCAATTTTTACAGAATCCATCAAAATTATTGAAGCAAGGTCTTTTGTGGCATTGGTAGCATAAATCTTTCCCCTAAATCCCTGCCTCACAAGTTTTGGGATTCTCCCGCAATGATCTAAATGCGCATGGGTCAAAATAAGGGCAGAATATTCTGAAGGTTTAAATCCGAAATCCTCATAGTTCTTCCTTTCGACATCTTTTCCCCCTTGGAATAACCCGCAATCAACAAGAATTTTTTCTCCGGCATCAGTGGTTATGCTATAACATGATCCTGTGACTTCCCTGGCAGCACCGAATAGTTGAACCTCCATCTTTGTTTTAATAGGCTTGCTCTCTTTTTAAAATAAACGCCCAGGGTTTTTAGAAGTAAACTTGGCAGGACTTGTTATTTTTCTTAATATAATAAATTAAAAACGCAATTCCGCCAATTGCCGTAAAGACCACAAGAAGTATGTCCACTATGGCCTGGTCTTCCAAGAGTATTAATGCAGTCTTAAATGCAAACACCATGAAGACATAAATCACAAAATAGAACAAAACCTGGGGAAGCATTTCTCCTTCCATTATCTTGCTTTCTTCTACCACTTTCTTAATATAACTGCCTATTCCAAAACCTACGGTTATTATCACCAATGCCCCCGTTAATGCGGGCAGTACTCCCAATATGGTGGTCAGCCAGTTTGTAATGTCTGGAATCCCCAACTGGATTATGGCAAGATTTATGAACAAAACATATATGCTCCACTTTACAAGGACCAGGAATGGGTCAATAAGGCTCCGTTTTATTATCTTTTCAAGCTTTATTTTTTCAAAAAGCGTTCTTAGGGCAAACTTGACAATCTTTCCGAGAAAGATTCCCACCACAAGCAAAACTATTGCTATAAACAAATTTGCATAGAACACTTCAGATGTGAGTCCGAGATTACTCAACTTGGACACAAGTGCATCTTTGATAGAATAAAAGGTGACCATATATAGATGTATTTTTCTTCATTTATAAAATCTTCGAATTATTCCCCATATATCTCTTCAAATAATTTTTTTATTCTGCTCTCCCTTTCCTCAATCTCACCCAGCCTTTCCTTTACCCTAAATGAGCTTATGAATCCCTTAAGCTTCTTTGTCTTTTTTATTTCCGTCTCCAAAAGTAGATTAAGCCCATCTTCGATTGCCTTGTGCCAAATCATCTCTCTTTCACTTCGATCAGCTATCACCTCCATTGAATAGCCTGTAAACCAGCTTTTTTTAGTTTCTACTACAAATTCCTTGTGGCTCAACCTTGCATAGTTAATAGCTTCTTTCATATTCCTTTTGTAAATTATGCAGAATGCAGCAATTATCTTAGAATAAAGATAATCCTTGATACCTACTCTGTTCCCAGAGATAATCCCATTTTCACATATCTTCGAATATCTGATTAAGCTTAATTTATTATTTGTCATTTCGGCAAGCCAATCAATGCCATTAAACTTTCCTATTTTGGCCCCAAAGGCCCCATGATATGATGCTGCCTTGGTTCCAGGAAGATAATATAAGGAATATGTATTCTCTATCAGTCTGCTTGCGAATTCTTGCTCCTCTCCTGCCTTATTTGGCCAGGTTGCAAAGTCTGGGAATCCCCCTACATCCAGATATTTGCTCCTTTCAATTATGAAATGGCCCCATGTTTGATAAACTTTTATGGGATTGAATATTTTTAAATTTGTATTAAGAAACTTATCTTTAATCTTTAGATATTCTGCTGGAAATGTATTGAATCTGGCACTCAATCCCTCTCTTTTGAAAAAACTCCGTGTGAGATCATTAATGTTTATGGTGGTTGTCGGTAAAGAAGCCCTGTCATAGACTGGGAGGACCAAAACTGCAAAATGTGTATCTTGTTCTTCAATTTTTTTTAATACAATATTTGCAATAAACGTCAGATATGGTGCGGGAACACAGTCATCATCAAGAAAAAATAAATATTTTCCGCTTGCATGCTTTGCCCCAATGTTTCTTGATATAGAACTTCCTTTTCGTTCTTTATTATGAAAACATTTTATCTCTATCCCCTTTTTTTTGTACGCCTCCTGCCTAAGCTCTTTTACCACATTTGCAGTGTTGTCTGTTGATGCATCATCAACTATTATTATTTCCTTTAAAGGAGATTTTTGCAAAAGCAGTGTCCTGACACATATTGCAAGAGGATTATACTGATAATTCTCTGAATTTTTATCAAAGGGACATCTGTTATATGTGGGTATAACTGCACTTATGTCTGCGGTTCTTGAAGGTATTTTAAACTTTTCAAGAAAATTTGGATGATAAATGTCTTTTTTAAATTCCTCTGAAAGTTTTTCTAATTTTAATTCCATATTATACGTTCATAGAATCATAGGTTTTTAAAGGTCTTCCCGATGTCAAAGTTTCTTCCCGACGACAATATAGCTGTTAGCAAAGAGATTTCTTGTTTTCCTTATCCACTGGGGTTTTTGATATGTTGGGAAAGCCTCATAGAATTCTATTTCTTTGAAATTTGCATCTTCGAGCATTTTTTTGTAGCCAAATTTAGAATAGATATATGTCCTAAAATCTTTTCCGGTTTTTATCCTGCAAACAATATCCGCCAATTTTCGAGGCATTAAATCTATGAATTTTATAGGCATATGGCTTGTCTTTCCCCTAAACCAATCAAAAGCGAATCTGTTCTCTATTGCAAGAATGAATGTTCCATTCTTCTTTAGAACCCTGAACATTTCTTTTAAAGTTTTCATCTGCACTTCCTTGACTTTTTCTTTTTGCAGGCCCATTGCAACCCACTCCAAAACACCATTCATGACTATGGCATCAAAACTTTGTTCTTTGAAGGGCAAACCCCCATCAAGGGTGTCGGTTTTGTATAAATCCACCTTGACCTTCTCCTGCTCCGCCCGATATTTCACGAATTTAAGCGAAAGAAGATTTGCGTCGGTCGAGGAAGTTTTAAATTTTCTTGCAAGGGCGATAGTTAGCGGACCTGTTCCCGCACCCACATCAAGCACCCTGCTCCCCTTCGTTATTTTTAATTCTTTTTCCATAAACTCTGCAAGTCTGCCTCTGACTTTTTCATTGATTATGAAATCCTTGAAATAATCTGAAGTTTTCAATCCCAAAACTGCCTTCTTCCAATTTTTTCTGGCAATTTTTAGCAAATCCTTCATTTCTTTTTCCCGAAGTGGGAAGACTTCATAATAAAAATTCTGCCTTGATCGCAATTTTATCATTACCATAAAATCTTTGATACATTATCGTTTATATTGGTTCCCATGATGATGAAATTATTGTGGAGGGAGGTTAGATTTTTACAAGAATATCTTTTCATTAACATTTTTAAAAAGATAGAGGGTGATGCTAATTGAAGGAAGGTGATTGCACTAAAAAGGGGTTGATTGTCAAGGTTCTAAGAAGCCGAGCTTCTGGAACTGCCAGGAATTTTGTTCCTAAGCAGGAACCTTGGTTCCCTTACACGTCCGAGATGAGGCCTATTTTGCATTTTCAAGGCACTCTTTTTTATCTCTTGTTCTCATCACAGCATCGGAGTTTAAAAGGATTGTCGAGATTGAGTGGACATAATCGGATCTGAAAAGGTACCCTTTTGGTTTGTCAACGCTGTTTTGTCGAGATGACAGAAGATTCCCTGAAAAATTTCTGGCGGGCTTTTACTTATTAAAATATTCTACTAAAGCATAAACCAAACCCGAAGCCACTCCCGTACTAGCAATTCCAGAAACAGTTGCCGCAACTGGATGTTCATGGCAAAAAATTCTAACTGGAGGATACCCCAACCACTGTCCTGCTTTTTGTCTATATTCAGGGTGTGAAGCATGTCTGTAAACTTTTTGTAATTCATCTTCTTCCAATCCTAAAGAAATTTTTGTAAGTTCATGACCTAAGATATCTGCTTCAGAAACATCTAGAAGTTTACCAGCTTTCCTCCTTATATCACTTAATCTAGATGGGATTTTAGATATTGAAAACCCAACTAAACCTTTTGTGTTAGGGTGGCTTTCTGTTGTTGAAGTTGAGTACGGAATATCATAAACAACTTTAACATCTTCTCTTTCACTATCCAATTTAATTCTGTCCCCTAGAGTATCTAACCAACCATCAATTTGATTCAATAATTTCCTATCATCAACATATAAGGCACACCCAGCGACATATTTTACAGATCCAATCGAGGAATGATAGATTTGCTGTAATCGTGCCTGTGCAGATTCTCTTTTTTCTATATCAGGTTTGTTAATTGGTACCTCTCTTGGAGGAACCCATCCTTTTTCTGTGTGTGTCTCTGTTATAGGTGTAGAACCCCATGTCCATCGACTATCAAGAACCTGTTCTGATACTTCGCAATCTTCCCAGTATCCTTCCTCCTTCCTCATGCCTAGTGTTATTACAGCCCTTAGATCATTTCTTAATGACTGAACATTTCGCAAAGCATCTTCCAAATTCGCATGTGCCATGTCTATAAGTAATTAAAACATCTATTTAAATTTTTCTGTCATTACTACTTCAAAGTTAAGATAATCCTTCTAGAGCCCAATTGTAAGTATAAAGCATAGACGATAAACGAAAAGCTTATAAAGTTAATACATATTGGATATGTATGAAGAAAATACCAATAAAACCGCAGAAAGAGCTTA
>JAHJTO010000022.1 GCA_018829845.1 Nanobdellota archaeon | reverse complement strand
TCTTTTTCTTTGCTTTTTCATAGATTTTGTTTTTTTGCCAGAATTTCAGTATTCTTTCTTCACTCTGCTGAACTGTCGGCTTTTCTTCCTTTTTCTGCTCTTTTTCCTGCGGCATAATACTCTAACAGAAAGAGCATTTATAATCCTTGCGAAACATCTCAAAAAACCATCAATAAGTTTAAATATCTCTGGCCGGCCTTATAACTAATAAGGTTAAAAAAAATGTTTTTTATGCTACAAAAGAAAAATTCTGCATCAATATTCAAGTTAGAAAGATTTTCTTTTGGGCATGACAGAAACATTTCTAATGTTTCTAATCATTATAAAAAATTAATTATAAGGAGGTCATTATAAAATATAAATGGGATACGGTTTTAGATCCGAAGGGAGATCAGGTAGGGGATTCGGAGGAGGTGGACAGGGAGGTTTCAGAAAGCCATTCAACTCTCCAAGAGCGCCAGTCAGGGAGGGAGAAGAAGTCGATGTTATCATAGAATCTGTTGGAGAAAAGGGAGACGGCATAGCTAAGATAAAAGGATTTGTCATATTCGTTCCAAACACCAAGGCCAATGAAGCTGTAAGAATAAAGATCAAGAAAGTCCTCGACAAGGTTGGATTCGGAGAAGTAATGGGAAAAGTAGTTGAAGCAAAGGCCATGCCAAAGGGAGCTACATCAGAAGAAGTTTCAGATCTTAAGGTAGATGAACCTCCAGTTTCAGAAGACAAGCTCTCAAAGGAATTAGAGAATGAGGATGAGATTGAAGAGCAAGCGGATGACGAGGATGAAGAATAAATTTTAATTTTTCATTCACACCTTAATTTTTAGTGTGATTTTTCTTTTTTAATTAACGTTAATTTCTAAGAGTCCAGAATTACAGATTGGAAACTTCTCGGATAGCCTTTTCCTTATCTTTGATTTCCTGCTTTGCAAAGTCCATTCCCACCTTATCATTATTTGCAGCAGCACTGCCAAAGTTGTCAATGGCCTGTTTAAGTTCCTTTTCAAGAGCGATGATTGAGTGATATGCTGCTCTTTTCTTTGCACTGCCTATCCTATTCACCATCCGCCATTCTCTGAATTTCTGATCAAGGGATAATGCAATCAAACACAAAACCGTTGCTCCAAGGTAATAATAAGCCAAATCGCCTATGTCTGTCCATCTGAACCACCACATCATGGTAAAAATTCCAGCGAGCATGACATATCCAATTGTTCTAAATGTGGGTGGAAAATCTTCGCCAAATCCTAGCATGAAGAATTCAAACAATATGAATGGGATGAGTATAGAAAGAACTACTCCAAGAGCCTGATATGGCAAGAACATTCCGGCGACCATTTCAGGAGTCATGAATCTTATGGCCATGATTGCGATAATCGATGAAATTAAAGCGCCAACCTTTTCATTTCCACTGACTATCTTTTTAGCTGGAGCATATAGGACAACTGCCAAAAGAACGAAAATTAATAATCTTGCAACAATATCAGAATAGCTTCCTGCCGAGGCATTATTCAACAATACATTGAACATATCCGTCAGACCATTAAATGCGATTGGCGGTGCAGGAAAGGATTGCGCCGAGACTAGGGGTAGGAGCGATAATACTGAAACTATTCCAGAAAATATCTTTTTCATTTTAATTAAGGTACTACAGGGGCAGCTATCTGAAGTTTCTTTATTGCATCTTCTTTAGCTTTAATTTGTCTAGCCAATGTATTTCTTTGAGTGTTGCTGCTTGTTTTTCCCATCTGGGTGTAAAGTGCAGTTATCTCATCCAAAAGAATATTGATCTGTATTCCAGCACTGACTCCTTCTCTTCTTTGTATCTTTGAATTGTACCAAAGTCGGTGAAGTGTTCCATCAAATGCGGCCCCTAGAACTGCCATGACTGTGGCAACAAGATAATACCATGCAAGATCGCCAATGTCAGTCCATCTCACGAACCATAGGTAAATGAATAAACCGCCAAGCATGAACCATCCAATATTTCTAACAACCTTTGGCAAATCAGAAGTTATCATGAATGCGCCGAATAATATGAATGGGATGAATATTGAAAGAACTACTCCCAGAGCCTCATAAGGCAAGAACAAACCTCTCGCGATTTCAGGAGTAAGGAATTTTACAGCCATCAATGAAATTACAACCGATATAGTCATCCCAATATTGGAACTTCCACCTGCTATTTTTTCTGCAGGCTTGTAAAGAACGACGGCTAAAAGCAAGAACAGTAATAGTTTTGCAGCCAAACCTGTTCCAAAATCTGCAGAAAATATTGAATTTAAAAACATGCTCAAATCATTAAGAGTTACTGGCGGAGCAGGCAAATTTTGTGCTAATGCCAAACTAGAAGCTGAGACTGCTGAAAGAATTGCTCCGAAAATAATTGCACCCTTTTTCATGATGATGTTATAATGAAATTTTGATTTAAATACTTTATTGTATTCATCAGTATCTCCGATTATGCATCCTTGGATGCATAATTATTTTTAGAAGTTCAAATCAGAAGAAGCAGTAGTCCTCCTTCCTGCAGCCCAAAAATATCTCTGCAAAAAGACTACTTCTCCTGATTTTTAGTCCATTCTTTGG
>JAHJTO010000021.1 GCA_018829845.1 Nanobdellota archaeon | reverse complement strand
TATATTGTAGAAACTACTCGTATAAAAGAGAAGGTTCATCAAAAAGCCATAAAATATATCGGAACGGCAGAAAGTCTTCTAGAAAAATTAGAACTTTTGGATAATCTCCTCACCAAGTGAGATTAATTTTCACGCAAGGTCTGCACAATCAAAAGCTTTTTAAATGTAAAAGTTCAGGTTTTTCTAAACGCCTTCGATAGGAGTGTTTAATAAAATAGAGGAAACAAATGGACTTTGAAGAAGAAGGGTCATGGAATGAAGATTACTCAGATGAAGACGAAGAATCTGAAGATATTTAATCATCTTTTCAAAAACCTTTCGAATAAAATCAAATTTTGACAAGAAACCTATCATTCTGAAGTGGATCATTTATTCTGTTTGGGCTGTCCCAAACATATCCATTGTTTAATCAAAAAAGAAATGTGCTTAAAAATCAAATATTTTTGGCATGATTAAAACACTCGGTGTTTCTAATCACTTCACCCCGGTGCTTCCGAAACCGCCATCTCCCCTTGATGTATTATCAAGAGATTCCACAATGTTAAATCTTGCCTGCTCGTATTTTACAAACATTATCTGCGCTATCTTTTGTCCTTTCTCAATCCTATAATGGTCATTGCTATGATTTATTACTATTACCCCGACCTCTCCCCTATAATCTCTATCCAATGTTCCTGGAGCATTTAGAACAGTTACTCCCTTATTGATTGCGATTCCAGATTTAGGATTTATTAATCCCACGTGGTCTGATGGTAATGCCATTTTCCACCCTGTTTTTACAATAAGTCGGGCATTGACCGGAAGGTCATAATTATCTGTTGAATAGAGATCCGCGGCAGCCGATCCATCGGTGGCATAAATTGGGATGATTGCATTGGGATGAATTTTTTCTAATTTGATTTCTATTCCCATGCTTAGAAATTCTCCTTATAAGATCGAATTTCTGGCACTTGGAAATTTGCAATTTCTTGTGTCCAGAAATGTTTTGCATTTCTGAGCATCCTGAGAATTCTCTGAATTCTTGGACACTTGAAATTCTTATTTCTTCGTGTGTTAAAAATTTTATTAATTTTTACCATTTTATTGTTTTGTTTGCACTGTTTTTAATTATTTCTTTGATTCAGTATCTTAATTCGGTTCTTGGAAGATATTTCCTTGCTTCAATCAGCATAAGATCCATGAGGCCTTTTGGAGTTTCAGGAAAGCTTTCAAGCCTTTTGTCAAGAAGGCCGGTCTTTGCTGGAACGAATTTTTGAAGGAAATATTTGTGGTCGGTGATCCCGGTGCAGTCATATATCCTCTTTGCAGTCTCTCCAATTTCTTCAGGAGTCATAAAACTGATGTCTTTTCCCTTCCCATATCTTATTACTGGAACCACAGTTGTTCGATATTCATAGTCTGGGAAATTTGCAACAATAGCTATGCTTTTCTCGAGGTCATCTCGACGATCGATACTATCTATTCCGGTCAGGTCCCTGTAGAGCTTAAAAGGACCTTTTACATCCATAGCCACATAGTCAATAAGCTTCTCTTCAAGCAATCTTCCCAGAACCCGGAAATCACTTCCGTTTGTGTCAAGCTTCACAGAAAGATTTCTTTTTTTGAGTTCTTCTGCAAAATATGGGAGGGAATGCTGCATTGTGGGCTCCCCACCGCAGAGAACAACTCCGTCAATCCATTTTTTGTTCTGATCCAAATATTTGAAAAAATCTTCTTTCCTTATTTCAGAATCGGATTTAAGAAGATCGGGAGAATGGCATGCAGGACATCTGTAATTGCATCCCGAAGAAAGAACAACAGCTGCCAGCTTTCCCGGGTAATTTATATGATCGAATTCATTTATTTTAGCAATTCTCATGCTGAGAAACCTCCAGTTTCTGGCATGCTAAAAAACGTTTGGTTTTTTATCATTGTGAAAGAATAAATTGATTGTTTAAAAACATTAACGCTTGAATGATTTTTTGAGCATTTCGCTGTAATGGTTTTCATCCAGGCGAATCATTTTTCCATGTCTAAACTTGGGCTCATATTTTATGATACTTCCGTTCTGGGTCACTATTGTTGGAATCTGATCAAGTGGAATATTATACTTTGCAGCCTTTATTCTGTTTTTCTGCAGGGCCATGTCATAAAATTCCACAGGAGCATTTATTCCCAACTCTTTCATTGATTTTTCAAGATAATTTTTCGCATCATGGCATATGTGGCAGTCATCCTTTCCAAAAACCATAACTCTGTTTGACTCGGATGGTTCATGGAGCCAGGATACGTTGGAGGCCATATTAGCATATTGGTGTGAAACCTTTTCCCTTGCCTTGCTAATTTCAAGCTGAGAATTATTCCAGCCACCCAGATCGCTGAAATATCCCACAATCTTTGTTCTTTTCGTGACATTGGTGCTTCCATCCTTCTCACATTTGTCCTTGAATCCAAAATAGTTTGTATGGCACACATTGCAGTGCGTGAATTCTGGGGAGATGGTTATTTGGGATGCTCTGGTATTTCTGTAAGTCTTTTCCACAAGATTCTCTATTGATTCTGGAGGAATTTGGTGCTCTCCGCAGTAAACATGGATTATTGATCCAGATTCTATCATGTCATGGAACTTTGACTGCAGATCTATCCTGTCTATTATTGAAACCTCGGCTCCGGGGTTGAGATGCACAGAATTTGTATAATAGGGGGCCTTCTTGAGATCTCCTTTTATGACCCTCTTGGCCTCTTTGAATCTGGAAAGATCCCCCTTTGCCAGTTTCTGGGTGGCAGATTCTGCAGGACTTTCTTCCAGCGTAAATTTCAGTCCATATTTCTGTTTGTATTCCTGAACATTCTGATTCATATGGTCTATTATCTTCAGGCCGGTTTCATAGTATGCTTCCTTGCTTTCATGTAGCTCCTTTCCGGTGAGGTATTGCACAGCTTCATTCAACCCTATGAGGCCGATTATGTAGGTTGCTTTCTGCATGTCAATGTATGGATTTCCATCATCTGAAGGCAGACCCATGGATCTCAGTGCGCTTCCATCCTTTTTCAAAAGCCCTTCGATATACTCCTTCTTCTGAAGATGGGCCTTTACGGCAATTTTCATGGCTATGTCAATGTTTTTTAGAACTCCCTCAAGTCCATTCTTACTTCGGTATGCTGTCTGCGGAAGATTTATGGTAACATTCTGTGCCCCGGTGAATCTTATCAATTCAGGACGTTTCAGGATGTAGGGATCTGTAACTCTGTCCTTCAATCTGCAGCATTGTGCAAGATTTGCACCCACTCCCTCTCTGTCGAACATGAAATATGTTGATCCATTCTTAGAGGCAAGCCTGCATCCTTCTTTGAAAACTTCCCTCTCTTCTAGATTTTCAAGTGTTGAGTCTCCTATGTGCAGATCACATTTCGGAAATGCAAACTGCTTTCCATACTTATCCCCATCGGCCCAGACTTTCATGAGCTCTATGGCAAATTCTTGAGAAGTCTTGACCATTCTTGGATCCCCATAGGTAATGTACTTGCTTCTATCGGTTGGATGGATGATATCGCCATTTCTTGGATCTCCTTCAACTCCGGTGTACCTTGGGTCTTCCTTGGTCAACTTTATGTTACCCTTTGCATCTTCAATAAGATATTTTCCGCCGGGGCCCACAACCGGAACATTCTTCATGTATTCTGGAACCCCTGTGTGGATGTTGAAGTCTATGAACAGTGTCTGTCCGCCTCTTGAGAATGCATTCTGACTTTCTGAGAATATTAGATTCTGTGCAACCTGTTTCATGCCTTCTCTGGACATCTTGAATAATTTTTTTGCTTCTCCAGTCTTGTTGAAATGAGGTGTATCTGTTTCGGGCTGATGTGATAATTGCCCATTGCCCAGATGTTCTTCGAGAGTTTTCTTTCTCATCCAAGTCTTCTTTCCTTCCAATTCTCCATTGACTATTTTCTCGGGAGAATACAGCATCGGAGCAAATAGTATATTCATGAATCCGAATCCGAGAGCCCCAGCATACCTTGACTGCATTGCCGCGAGGAAAGTTTGAATGTGTCCTCCGAGTACGGTAGCGGACTTTGCAGGATGGGACTTATTCTGAAGATTTGGAAGAACCTTGTCAAGTCCGTACTTTTTTATGTATTCAATGGAGTGGCCAGAGCAGTATACTCTTTGAGGATATCCAAGATCATGGATATGCACCATTCCGCTATTATGGGCATCGGAAACTTCTTCGGAAAAGACTTTCTTGAGATTATATTGCTTCAGAATATACTCTGCAATTCCAAGATTGATGGCTTCGGGATTGTTTGCGGTTATGTTGGAATTCTCTTTGCTGTTTGCATATACAAGGGATTCAAGAGTGGAGAAAGGGATGGAGAGGGATGATTCTTTTACGGGAATGCATTTCATTTGAATATGGATCTCAGAAAGTTTTCTTACGAGAGCAGTGTCGAAGTGGCGCATGTTATATTTATGAGACAGATCATAAACATTAATCTCGGTTTCCTTTGCAATCATTGTGGCAAGGTCATCGGAGAGATTGTATTCATCCTTGAATGAATCTATCATCTTTTCTCTGGACCATGGTTCTCGGGTTTCACTTGTGATCGATTGGACGAGGAGCGCCCGGTCAGTAAGATCTCTTTCGTCATTTTTTTTCTTTACAAAGAGTCCCTGTTCTCTTATCTTGGATCTTTTTTGGGAATAGGACCAGAAGGAATTCGCAGTCCCATCAAAACCCTTTTCTCTTAGAACATCTATGCAAGTCTGGTTACTATCATCCACTGTGGGGATGCTTCCATGAGTGGTGTAGCTCTCGCTCAATCTCCTTGCAACTTCCTTGGCGAGGGATTCAGCAATGTTTCTGTCCTGTCCTCCAACGGTCATTGCTGCCTTGAATATGGCAGAAGTTGTTTTGGAAATATCAAAACTAGCGACCGTCCCATCTCTTTTTTTTATTACTGGTGGAAATTTATCTTCAAGTGTCATCTCTTTTCTCCTCTTTTATTTTTGGAATATTAATTTGATTTATTTAATCGCTCTGATCTCTTTTTCAAAATCTTTCATATCCTCGAAATCTTTGTATATTGATGCGAATCTGATGTATGCAACTTTATCAAGTCTTTTAAGCTTTTTTATAACAGACTCTCCAATTAGTTTTGATGGAATTTCGGTTTTGTCTTCGTTTCGAAGCATGTTTTCTATTTCATTAACTGCCTGATCTATCTTTTCTGTGCTTACTTCTCTCTTTTCACATGCTCTCATAATTCCGGATTTCAGTTTTTCTCTTGAAAAGGTCTCTCTTCTTCCATCTTTTTTTATGACAATCAAGGGACTCTGTTCTATTTTTTCATAAGTTGTGAACCTTTTTTCACATTTTTCACATTCTCTTCTTCTTCTGGTTTCAAAAACATCAGAATCTCTGCTGTCTGTGACTTTTGTGTCTTGGGCATTGCAAAAGGGGCATCTCATAGTTTTTTCTCTTTTTTTATGTGCTCCACCTAATTTTTCTAAGTGTTGAAAACCTTTCGGTTTTTACATGCTAGAAAACGCGATTTTCTAAGCACACATAGAAAATACAACTAATTGTATATTTAAACCTTGCTATATACTAGTAATGGTATTTAGTGCTATTTAGAAGTTACAACTAGCTTTTCGACAGTGTAAGACAACCTAGCGGTTTTCTTGACAATCAATTTTCCCTAGAATTAGCAGCAGTAAAGTGCTAATTTTTTTCCTTCCTTGATTTCGCCAAAAGGATTTCCAAAATTTCTTATGTTTTCAATCATCGCCTTGTTTGATTCAGTGGTCATTCCTTGATCAATAAGATGTTTTCTAAATTCTCTTATTCTTTCAACTGTGTTTATGTCTTTCAGTATGCATGATTCTTCACATGCCTTGCATAATGTGCAAAGATAGAAATATTTTGATGGGAATCTTTTCTTGAGCATTATTGCTTTTCCTCTTGGGGAAACTGCCTCATTAAAGAAAAATTTGTATGTCGGGCAAGAAAATTTGCATATGCCGCAGAGTGTGCATTTTGCTTTCTCGCTGCTTTTCAGTTCATTCTTTTCTTCAACAATTTCTTCATGTTTTTCTTCCACCATTTTTATGCTAAAAAATCCTCCGGGTTTTTGGAATGACAAAAACGTAAAATGTTTTTTATCATATTACCTTGCCTCGATTCATTATGTTGCTAGGATCATATGCTGCTTTAATCTCTTTTATCCTTGTTGTTATGCCAAGAGGGGCATATTTTTTCTTCAGAAGACCTATACCATGCTCTCCTGCCAGCTGCCCATGAAGTTCCTTGACTGCATTGTTCATTCTTTCAATATCTTCTTCTCGTCTGAAATGCGGATGTATTATTCCATAGCCGATATGACCATAGGCTGGAACATTTTGCTTGTTTATCCAATCAAGGAATCTTTCAACACCCTCCTCAAAGAAAGGATCTTCTATTTTTGTAAATCCTGCATTGAAAATTACCGAATAAAGATTTTCTCTCATCTTCCAGACTTTCGATGCTTCATCTATATCCAGTTTTCCTTTATCATTTGAATATTTGACAAGAAGATGTTCTTTTGCAGTCATACCCACCAGCTTTGAGGCAATTGGATTAATGTACTCTATTGCTATGGCTGCGTCATCATTCTTCAGTGCATTTAGCTTTTCAGACATTCCCTGAAGATTTTCAAATTCAAAAAGATCAGATGAGAAATTTTCAGATATCTCTAACAATTTTAATTTTGCTTCAACTATAAATCCGCATGTGCCTTCACTACCTGCAAGCTTTTTGGCTTCGTTTCCTTCAAATGTAAATAATTTTCCAGTTCCATCCATAAATGTTATTTCAGAAACCCATCCGTCAACCTTTCCAAATTTCTTTGAAAGAAGCCCAGCAGCATTTGTTGCAATCATTCCGCCAATGGTGCAGCCCGCATGGCTTCCGGGTTTTATTGGAAATTCAAGATTATACTTTGAAAGAGAATTGTTTAAGTTGTCCAAGTAAACTCCTGCTTCTGCAATCACTGTTTTTTCCTCTAGAATTAATCTCTTTATCTTGTTTAATCTTGACATATCGACCACTATGGAGCTCTGAGGAACGCATCCCCCGACAAGGGAAGTTCCTCCCCCTCTTGGAATGAGGGATACTTTTTCTCTTGTTGCGAATCGTATTAATTTCTGAAGTTGCTCAAGGTTTTCTGGCCAGGTTACTGCAAGCAGTTCTCCCTGCATGCAGCTTGAATCTGTAGAGTATACTACTTTTTCGGCAGGGCTTTCGCTGCAAGGGCACACAAGTTTTAATGATTCGATATTTAGTTCCATCTATAAAAACCTCCTGCGGGTGCTAAAAAATTCTTAACGAATTTTTGACGTCCTGAAGATATAATTTTTGCCATTTTCATGAGATTATTGCATCCTTGATCAATTCACTTATTTCTTTTACTTCAACGTCCCTTGGAGCATTCTCCTTAAGATGGAAATAGCATAGTGTGCATGAGGTAGTCACGACTTTTGTTTTTATGCCATTGAATTTGTCTTTAGCAATTTTATTTGAGATCTCCGGGAAGTTTGCCTTCATTCCCCCGCCTGCTCCGCAGCAAACTGCCTTCCCCCTACATTTTTCAAATTCTTCAAGCCCATAGCCTGCTGCGATTATTACCTTTCTTGGATCATCATATATTCCTAGATGTCTTCCCAGATGGCATGGATCATGGTAGGTTACTTTTGTTGCATTTCCTTTCTTGAAAAGATCGTTTATTTTTTCTAATTTTTTTCCAAGCAGCTGAGTCATATGGAGGACCTCTATGCCCTCATCCCCTAGTTTGTAATCTTGAATGAACATCCTTGCACATCCTGGACAGGGAGTGATTATCCTTGAAACCCCGTATCTGTCAAGAAGCTCTATATTTTTCTTTCTAAGATTTTCAAAATCATCTTTATATCCTGCGGCAAGAACAGGAGAGCCACAGCATACGAATTCATCTATTGAAATGAAATCTATCTTTAATTTCTTGAGAATCTGCTTGTAATTTTCATCCAACTCTGGAGCAACATGTTTAATGACGCATCCAGGATAGTACAAAGTGTTTCTTGAAAGCACTTTTCTCATTACCTTTCTTAATGTTGCCATTTTTTCTATTAAAAATCATTATGCTTAAAAGCCTTTTAAGGCTTTTGGCACCCTTAAAATGCTCCACATTTTGGGGTGTCCTGAAGCTTTGCTTTTAAGCATACAAGAAATATTTATTTCTTAGCATTTAAAGTTTGTTTATCCCCTTGCGATGAAAGCAAAGCCTTTTGGCATGCTGGGAACTCAAGAATTTTCTAATCATGCAAGAATCACAAAATCATCAAAATAATCCCTATTGCTAAAAGTGTTGCCCCCATTATTGCCCTGCTTTTTCTTTTGTGCTTGTCAAGCCATCCCTGCAAGGTTTGAGCCTCAAATCCAAAAATGAATAGCAGAGTTATAAGTATAAGTGGGAGAACAAAGATAAAATTGTAGATTGCTAGGTAAATCATTGCAGTTGATCTGGTTACTGTGTTGGCCATTAGGGTGAGTATTGCAAGATATGCTCCACCAGTGCATGGAAGTTCAACTGCTGCTACTATTATTCCCAAAATTATTGCTGCAGGGATGCTTGCTCTGTAGACCCATCTTTCTATCAAGGGTTTTGCTGATGTTGGAATGGCCAATGTTCCATCTGGTTTGTTTTCTATGGCATCTTTGATGTTGATCATTCCAAGAATTGCTATGCCTGCTCCGAAAATGTAGTTAATGACTCTTAGGAAAGATAATTTGCTTAATATCTGGAGTATTCCCATTCCAGCCAAGTAATACACAATGTACACTGTTGCAATGTAAAGAATTGCTATTTTCAAAGTTCTTTTCTTATTTTTTCCAGAAGAAAGCATAAGAAATCCGACCATGAAAATAAGAATCCCTATTGCGCAAGGATTTATTGAATCTGCAATGGCTGCCACCAAAATTATTGGGAGTGTGAGAATTTGTTGAGTATTAGTAGCATTTTGCCCAGTGGTGTTTGTTGAATGGCACACATCTTCTGAAATGCATCCAGTCTTGTTTTCAGACATTAATTTCTGAATAGCAGGATCAATCTTATTTTTGATGTCATCAGTCCCCATCAAAAAATCTTCTTTTGTCACAACAAGCGGAATTCCCCTTTCTTCCAGTGATAGGCTCTGAACTGAACAGAAATTGCTGTAAATATCAAAATTTTCTGGTTTTGTTACATCAAATCTATGCAACATCACCGTTTCATTATTCTTTTGCTCAAATTCATTCATAAAATCTTTTATTGATTGGCATGCGTGGCATGTTGGCGAATAGAAATAATAGACACAAACCTTTCCAACACATTCCTCTGTGCAAGTTGCTGAGGATATGGTTGAGTCTGTTTCAGCGCTTGCTAATGGGATCAAAAACATTAATGTAAAAACTGCTAGAACAAAGAATACTTTGTTCGTGGAATCTCTTTTAATATTCATAATTATATCAGAAAAATTAGTTATTTAAAACTTTGTTGGAAACTAGTTTCTTGATTATTTTCTTACAAGTTCTACAACTGTCTCTATGTGGGGGGTTTGGGGGAAAAGATCAAACATTGCTATGGATTTTGTTTTATAATCTCCTTTGAATTTTTCTAGTTCTACTGAAAGCTGCTGAGGATTGCATGAGACATAAATAATTGATTTTGGTTTTATTTCCAAAAGATATTGTATTGCTTTTTTATGCATTCCTGATCTTGGAGGATCTGTGAGAACATAGAGGTCTTTTCCTCTTGACCATTTTTCCAGTTCAATTTTTTTAAGGGACATTGCATCCTGACAAACTGCCTTGACGTTTTGGATTTTGTTTTCCTTGATGTTCATTTCTGCTTTCTCCGTGCTCTTTTTGTAAGATTCTATTGTAAGAACTTCTGAGAACCTTGGAGAGCTGATTATTCCAAATGTTCCAACCCCGCCATAAAGATCCACAAGAAGACTTTTCTCTTTTTGGAGATTGCAGGATTCGAATAAACCTCTGACATATTGAAGCATTTTGTCAGCCATTGCTGAGTTGTTCTGAAAAAATCCTTGGATGTCATAGTAAAAATCATATCCGCAAAATTTCTCCTTCAAGAAATCATTGCCTCCTAAAAAATCTTCAGATTTTTGGGACGCCTGAAACTTTGTTTCAGAGCGTTTTATTACAGCATATTCTTCTGAGATGCTATTGTCGGTGTTTTTTGGGACATATGCAAACACAACATTCTTTGCGGAGCATTTTTGGGAGAATTCCTTTAGAAGATCCAGTGTAGTGTTGTCAATATTGTCCACATTTAAAACAAATGAGATTGAAGAGTCTTCAGAAAAATCAGGAGTTCTGATAACTGCATATCTCAATGTTCCAGTGTGCTTGAAAATATCGAAAACTTTTAGTCTGTCTTTGTTCTGATTGAAAAATTCTCTTACTTCCTTCAATAGTATGTTTAGTTGATTATTTGAAATAGGGCAGTTTTCTATATCGATTACTTTTTTCCAATCACCCTTCTGTCTGAATCCAAGACCGTTTTGATGAACAATAAAATCCATTCTGTTTCTATATCCATATGGTTTGTCTGAAAATACGCCAATTACTGCATTTTCTATTTCTATCCCTGATTTTTTTATTAATCTTTCAACAAATTGTTTTTTGTTTTCCAATTGTGCTTCATAAGGGATATGCTGAGCAGAGCATCCGCCACATTGTCCAAATACTGGACATTTTGCAGTGGTTTCCATTAAAATCCAGAGAGAACGAGGTTTAAAAGTTCTATCCAACATAAATTCATATTTAAAAGAGAGCAAAAAATAAATCTTGAGGGTTTAAAATCATTTTGTGAACTGCAGGAAATTTAAGATGATGTCAAAACAGAATTTAATTGGATGAATTCAAAAAATTATGCTGGGCTTGAAAATTACCGGACAGGGGATCATTTGATTCTCACGTCCTCAACCATCTCTCTTGAAGGGATTTCAACTTCAATTTCCCCGGCATCTTTTCTAAATTTTTTCCAGAATATTACTTTTGTTTTCTTTCCTTCAGAATCTGCGTAGAATGCAGTCAGTTCTGCAGCTTTTTTTAATGGAGAAGGCTTATCTTTTTGGATTATTGTAATTGGGCCAACGACATCTTTTGCTTCAAGTTTTACCCAATTCTTACCTAACTTTTCAAGCATCAAGTTTTCACCATGATTTCTTCCGATGATTATTTTAGCTCCATCGAATCTGAAATGTCTTCCTGTTTTCAGACGGTCAAGGTCTTTATTTTCTTCAACTTCCTTGTGCTGAAGTGCATCCTGCAGTTTTTTTACAAACTCTTTTTCACAAAGAAGGCATCCACCCCCCGGAGTAGGATAAGTTATTTTAAATTTATTTGCTAATTCAATCTGGATATTTCTTGCTCTGCCTTTTATGCCTAAAAGCCTGCTTCTATCTACAAGGCCTTCTTTTTCAGCATCGGTTTCTGGAAGCAATTTTGCCGACAGGGGTCTCAAAAGCTTCCCCTTTAAACCAGTTTCCTCTTCAGTAAGTTTTAATGCTTCTAAGTGTTGACTCATGGGCCGTTCATTAAGAACTTCCCCTGTTGCGATAAAGTCCGCTTTATATTTCTTCATGAGGGCCTTTGCTTTTTTTAGAATGAATATCCTGCAGTCAATACATGGGTTCATGCCACAACCATGGTCAAATTTAGGATTTTTTACTATTCCCATATACTCTTTGAAGAGCTTTCCCTTTTTGCAGCTTATTATCTCCAGCTTGAATTCATTCTTTTGTGAGAATGAAAAAGTACATAGGGGATTGCAACATCCGCTTCCAAATGGGAATTCAAAATTTATTCCAATCACTTCTATTCCTTGCTCCTGCAGAAGCTTGACTGCTAACCTGCTATCAAGTCCTCCAGAGATTAAAACTAGGGCTCTTGTTTTAGATTTCATAGTTCAAGGAATAAAATATGGTTTAAATAATCTGTCTTACAATTTTCTTTTATCACTGATTGATGCGAAATGGAGAAAGCTTTTTATACTCCTTGGGATGATTAAAAAAATGCAAACAGTAAAAATTCAAGGAAGACATGCCCTGGGAGGAGAAAACGGATTTAATGGGATGTATCTTGTAGATTATCTTCCACTTTATGAAACTGATGGTGCGAAGCATGGCTGTGTTATCCGAAAATTAGTTCTCAAGGCTGATGTTAATCAGCCCATGAAATTCAATAAAAAGAGCTTGATTGAAACCTTAAGGCTGAAAAACGAGG
>JAHJTO010000020.1 GCA_018829845.1 Nanobdellota archaeon | reverse complement strand
CAAGCGCATTTATCGAATCATAAATTTTAAATAAATCTTTTGTAGAATAGTCTATATTGTCTTCAGCTATCAAGAATTTTCTTTCTATTTCTTCAGGCATATCATTAATGGCTTTATATTACTTTTAAAGATTATTGGGATTTAAGATAGACTTCTGTCATTTAATTTAAATAAAAAGGTAGGCTGGCCTTTCGGCCAGCCAGAAAAATAAATTCTAAGGAAATAATCCTTAATCAAATTTTTATCTGTATACGTCTATACCCAAGTCAGACATGCCCATTCTAGGGCTTAAGTCTTGCATAGGTTTTCCCAATACATAAGGTGATTTAACTCCTGTAAGTATTGTGATAACTCTTACTCTTCCGTTGAATTCCTTGTTGATTCTTGCCCCTATGATTACCTGAGCATCAGATGATAGGTTTCCTGTGATCATCTCACCTACATTGTTCAATTCATCTAATTTCAAGTCCTCTCCACAGATTACGTGGATAAGGGCTCCAGTGGCTCCTCTGTAATCTACATCAAGCAAAGGATGTGACAAGGCCTGCTTTACAGCTTCTTCAACCCTATTCTGAGTATCGCTCTCTCCGATTCCTATGACTGCGACATCTCCATTTTTCATGATAGCGGCTACATCTGCATAGTCAAGGTTGATCAATGAAGGGATTGTGATTGTCTCAACAATACCTTTAATCATTGTACTTACTAATTCATTTGCAACTGCGAATGCCTGTTCGATAGGGAGGTTTCCTGCGATTTCGACTAGTCTGTTGTTGTCTATGACGATTACGGTATCAGTGTGGTCTCTAAGTTGTTGAAGACCGAATTCAGCTTTATCAATTCTAGCTTTTTCAGTCTCGAAAGGCATTGTAACTACTCCTATTGTAACTGCTCCAGACTCTTTTGCGAGTTGTGCAACTACAGGGGAAGATCCAGTGCCTGTTCCTCCACCCATTCCAGCAATGACGAATACCATGTCTGCTCCAGAAACGCATCTCTTTAATTCAGAGATTGCTTCCTTAGCTGCTTCTCTTCCTTTCTCAGGGAATCCTCCACAGCCCAGGCCTCTTGTAAGCTCTTTTCCGATAAGAATTTTCTCATCAGCCTTGCTTACTGAAAGGTGTAGTGCGTCAGTGTTCATTGCATATACTGTAGCTCCTTGAAGGCCTTTGTTGAACAACCATGTTATCATGTTTGATCCAGCGCCTCCGCAACCAAAAACCTTGATACTTGCCTTACCAGCTTTGAGTTCATCAAAATTGATACCGTAAGTCCTAGCTCCTTCTACTGCTTCTTTTGCGAAATTTAACATTTTTCTTTAACCTCCTTTCAATTTTTATTTTTTGCTTGAAAACTTTCATTCTCGAGCAGTTTTCGGCAATCCCCGAATTTAATTCCCAGGATCTCTCGAAAAGTTTAAATACTTGTTAAGGTATTTTTAGTTAATTGAAAAGAGAGGATTGACAATGAGAAGACGTCAACTTCGAATACACCCCAAATTTATTCGAACCCCCAAAGTTGAATAAATTTTTATTTAGTTATATAACCTAGATTCTGTTTATAAACATTATCGTTTTTCTAAGAAATATATTCTGCAGCATCTACTTTGATTTTCACCACTTTAAAATTCTTATTATCTATCATAATATTTAAAAATCAATTTTAATTTGCTAAAAAGCATGATGAAGAAAAGGGCAAGATTATTAAATAATGTTATCGAAGGTTGATTATACAGGTAAAAAATGTTTAACAGAACAAAATGTCAAAGATGCAACAATAAGTTTAGCAAGAAGTATAGCTTTTGCCCTCATTGTGGAATGTCCATGAGGGATGGGGAAAAATTCTTTGAGCCATCATTCAATCTAGGGTTTCCGTTCAATGCAATATTCAAGCAGTTGGAAAAGCAGATAGAAAAGGAAATGAGGAATCTTGACAAGAATATGGACAAATCAATGTTGGACATGGAAAATCCGACTCCTTTGATGGGGGGACTTACAATAAATATCGATTCTTCAAATGGAACTCCTGTGATAAAGGTAAGTTCCATGAAAAACCCTCCTGAGAGAGAAAAGACTCCGAAGGAAAGTGTTGGACTTAGAACAAAGATAACTGAAGAAAAGGCTGAGGAGATTTCAAAATTGCCTAAGGAAGAGGCAAAAACCACTGTGAGAAGATTGACAGACAGAATAATCTATGAATTATATGTTCCAGGAGTTGAAAAGGAGAACATTATGATAACTAAACTTCAAAACAGCATTGAGATAAAAGCATATTCCAAGGACAGGGCATATTTCAAACTAATCCCGGTTTCATTTGCAATACTTAATTCCAAACTTGAAGAAGGAAAGCTAGTTTTAGAATTGAAACCTTAAATCCATTCCAATTGCATTATCTGCTTGTCATATGTTGGCAGTTCTTCAATCAATGCTGCATCTAATCCGAGAAGTTTCATTGGCTTTTTGAGGGCCTTTGCAATATCTGTTGACGTCAGAATTCTTATTTTTTGAGTATCCAATTCAATCAAATTTTCTGGAATTTCAAAATCATCCATAAGTCTTGCTCTGAGCATGCTTAATTTCTTAAGCATTTTATCCCTTCTTACTTTATCGAGATTCTCAAGTTTGTGCCCATAATGGAATCCTGGCTTCATTTCAGGAAGATAGAGGGCTGCTCGATAAAGTCCTCCATCAGTCGTCTCAATGTCATAATCTTTCATGATATTCTTTAGTCTTCTTCTCAATCTGTTTTTGTATTGAAACTGATTTTTCTGAGAGGCGGTACAAAAATTTATTGGAATGCTTACATTGTCTTGGCACCAAGTCACAACCTTCAGAGCATCTTTTTCACTTCGTTTTACAGCAGTACTATCATTCTTCCAAGTCATCCCTTTTTTCATGAGAGCAGGGGCGTTGATTACTGACATTTCTAGCTCATTGAAATTCATGAAATCTACCTTGTCTTTTATTTTATCTAAGAATATTATTGTTCTTTCTGCACAATCCGGAATTATTGGGATTTCTATTCCCACTTTCCATTTAAATTTCTTTTTTAATTCAAGAGCAAAATCCATTTTTTTAAGTTCCTCGCTTAGATCTTCTTTCAAAAATTGTGGATGGAGTCTTACTTCATCAAGTCCTGCTTTTCCAAGTCTTTCCAGTTTATCTTTTGTTACTTCTTTTGTTGTAAGATATATATGGCAATGGAATTCCCCCCCAAATCTTTTTTTGAATGCTTTGATGTAATCTATTGTTCTGTCAAGAACTACGAGGGGATCTCCCCCTGTTATTCCCATGCCTGTTGAATCTGAAAGTTCGGCTTCTTCAATGGCTTCGTTTATGGCATTCACATTTGACAATCTTCTTTCATTTGCAAAAACAACATCCTTTCCCATTCTGCTTTCTGGAAGAGGGCAATAAAAACATCCCTGCCTGCATATTCCCGTCATAAAAAGAACTAGTTTTCTACCTTCGAGGCATTGAATGCATCCTTCTGGAAGTTTGGGTTTCATTTTATTTTTCATAGATCTTCTTCCTATGCCCTATTTTGACAATATGGAGAACATTGTATTTGCTGTCAACATCAATTATAACCCTATGATCTCCAACCCTCAATTTAAATCCTTTAATCTGCTCCAAATGCTCCATGAATCTGAATAAATTTTCCTTGCACAATTGCAGCTTATTCCATATTCTATCTTTCAATTCATTTTCAAGCTTATTTAAAAAGTCAAGAGATTTCTTGCTGAAGATTAGTTTATACATGAAATAACTGGCGATTTGAGATTTAAATTACTTGTTGATTCCAAGAATCTTTTTCGCTTCCCCTTCAGTGTAGAATTCGCCCTTCCTTATCTGCTCTCTCGCTTCTTCTATCTCTTTTACGGTTTTCTGGCTCAGTGAAGGCTGCTTTTTGCACATCCAGACAATCCTCATAAGCTTTCTCACTAGTTCATCATAGCTTTCATTCTCATATTGTTTGAATTTGTCAAGCTCTGCTTTTGTGGCAGCATTCAGTTTTATGGTAGTCTGTTGCATACTTAAGTATACCAATGTATATTATTTAATCCTTTCTAAATATTAATGAAGGTTGATTCTATTTTTATTAGCGCCCCAACTGCTGCTGCACAATCTTATACCAGAAGTTTTCCATCTTTTATAAGTAATTTGTTATCTATCCATACCTCTCCGCTGTATGGATGTCTAAGATCTTTTACAATGTCTGCATGAACTGCTGATTTGTTTTTTCCATTGCATTCAGTGTAAGCATTTCCAAGAGCAAGATGAATTGTTCCTCCGATTTTTTCGTCAAACAAAAGGAGATTTGAGAATCTTTTTATTTTAAAATTACATCCTATCCCCAATTCTCCAAGCTTTCTTGACCCCTCGTCAGTTTTGAGAAGATGATCTAATGCATTAAGGTTGGATTTGGCAGAAGCCTTCACAACCTTTCCTTTTTTGAATTCAAGCCTTATTTTTTCTATTTTTCTCCCCATGAATATCAACGGATATGTGAAGGTTATATGACCTTCGGTGTCTTCTTCAGGAGCAGTCCAAACTTCTCCGTCAGGCATATTGTGTCTTCCATCCCCTATCGCCCCCAATCTTCCTCTTATTCCGAATGTTAGATTGGTGTCATTTGAGATTATTCTAACTTTATTTCCCTTGTCTAATACTCTCTTTACTTTGTCCATCATCCCAGTTAGTTTATTCCAATCTTGGATGCAGGAATCAAAAACAAATTTTCTGAATTCTGAAAGAGAAAGTCCAGCATCATCAGCGAAATCTCTAACAGGCCAATCGAATATCACCCATTTCTTTTTCAATCTTTCATCAAAAATCTTTTTTATGATCTTGCTTCTTAGGGTTATTTTTTTTGGATCAGCAGAATATAATTCATATCTATTTTCTGGAGCTCCGATGTAAATTATGGCATCAGTTTGCTTCATTTCGTCATATCTTAGCTTTGGAAAATTTTTCAATTGCTCTTCTGAAGCATATTGATAATAAGTGTATGAGAGTCCCTCAAAATCGATATCTACTCTCGGATATGCTCCTTTTTTTAGGATTTGTTTCTGAAGTTCTAGAATCAAAGGGCGTGCAGGAATTCCTGCTACTATCTGGACATACTCTCCTTTCTTTATTCTGCAGGAATGCTCTACGAGAATTCTTGCTATCTCTTTCGTTTTCACATCGGAATTAAGCCTTACTTTTCTGACTGCCATATTTTTATTATTTCAAAATCTGAGCTTTGATAATGATATGAGCCCGCTCAGATTTGAACTGAGGACCCCTGCCTGTCTAAGGTTCAAATTTTGTTTGAACGTATCAGAATCACCTCCTGCAAAATTTCTCTGCAGGATGCAGTGCTCTAGCCAGGCTGAGCTACGGGCTCATGAATCACAAAGATAAATTCAATTTATAAGCTTTTTGACTCAAGAAATTTATGGTATTTTGCAAGATGCTTTGGATTTTTTGGATCGATTGTTCGCATGAATCTATGAAATATCTCTTCTCCCCTAATTGTTATTACATAAGACATCTTTTGTTTTTCTCTAAGAACAAGATGGTCTTTGTACATTGTCGCTCTAAATCCCAATTCTATGAATAAATCTCTCAATTGATTAGCTAATTTGATCGAGATAGTTACAATTTGTATTCTAGGATATAATTTATGATTCTTTTTCTCTAGGTATATGCATCCATCAGTATCAAAAATCCCCCTTAGAACAGAGGTCTTTAGTTCTTGATTTATCAAGAATAATGATGGTATTTCGATGTCAATTTTTGGGCCAGGCTTTAATCCTAAATCTTGCTTGAATCTTACCAGCTCATTATTCCAGATTTGAAAGCCGAAAACTCTTGTTGAAGGCATTTCTCTTAATCCTTTCGCAAGAAATCCTCGGCTTTCAAGCCGATGAATGAATTGCGGTGAATATTTATTCTGAATTGATTATGAAACAATGAGCT
>JAHJTO010000019.1 GCA_018829845.1 Nanobdellota archaeon | reverse complement strand
TTGTTCTGCCCGATGGCATTCTGAGTAATTCAAGTCTTCAATATGTAAGAGATTTTATAACTGAACGAGCACAAATTTTGGGAATTGTCTCACTTCCACAAACTGCTTTCAAACGTCCGTCGAGCAAGGGCAGCGGTGATTCTGGTTCAGGAGTGAAAGCATCACTTCTCTTTCTGAGAAAAAAGAGAGAACGTGAAACGCTTCCGAAAGATTATCCCATCTTTATGGGAATTGCTGAACACATTGGTTATGATGCAACCGGCCGACCTGATAAAGACGAATTTCCGGATATTCTAATGGCTTGGCAGGAATTTAAAAAGATCAATAAAATAAAATCTACTCCGCTTTACTTTATGATTGAACGAGATAAATTGGAGAGTAGAATAGATCCTATTCATTATCAAAGAAAGGCGAATTTGCAATTTAATAAATGCAAATTCAATTTGGTGAATTTAGGAGAGGTGGTCAAGGGTTATAAAAAAGGTGTTTTACCAAAACACAATGAAAAAGGTGGTGAAATACAATTGATACAGATAAAGAACATAACAATGGAGGGAGAGTTTGACATTGAGGATATTACTACCGCTAAGACAAGTTACGCAATAAAGAATAAAGATGCCTTACTGGAGAAAGACGATCTTTTAATTGTGATAACTGGCGCAACCATAGGTAAAGTTGCACTTTGGAATGAAGATAAGGAATTTTATCTTGGTAGTGATATGATACGAATAAAGCTTGATAAAACTAAGATCAGTCCATATTATCTCCTTAATGTCTTGCTTTCTGACTTCGGCCAGAAACAGATTTTAAGTTATATTACAGGTGCAACTAATAAACATTTATCTCCAAAGGATATTATGAAAATTCGGATTCCTCTTCCACCAATAAAAAACCAAGAGAAAATTGCAGAAGATATTCAAGTACATAAAGAAAAGGCAAAAAAGTTAAAAGAAGAGGCAAAAGAGGTTCTATCAAAAGCAAAAGAAAAAGTGGAGAGAATGATCTTAGATGGCAATGCAAATTAGAAAGGATAATTGGGAGGTGAGGGCCCTTGACGTATGCACGTTTGTTGATGATCCAAAATATACGTATATTTATCATCATATTAGTTGAAAGGAAAAATTATGTTACAGGGAATCACTATCAAGAATTTCCGTTCGGCTGAGTCCGTAAAGGTTAATCTTGCACCACTCACCATCTTTTATGGACCCACTTCGTCGGGCAAATCCAATCTGCTGTATGCTTTCTTGGTGCTTCGGAACTTTGTCTTAAACCCAAATCGTCAGGCCGACGGCTTTTTCCATCTCGGCTTTATGGACCTTGGAGGCTTCGAAGCGTGCGTTTTCAATCACGATACTGCAAGAAGCGTCGAGATATCTCTTGAGTTCAAGAATGGGACCCAAGCAGCGTCCTATGGCGTGGCGTTTTCCAAAGCCTCAGGAAATATCGTAGAGAGATTTGGAGAGTTCCAGATGGAGGCTCAGGTGAATCTACCATACGGTCTGAATCAAACGTTCCCTTTCGTTTTTGGCAAGGGCGAAGAGGAATACTCGGTGAACTGGAATGGGATCACCTGCTCTGTTGCACCCAAGACGCCTACCGCCGAGAACCAGCAGAGAGCACAGGAGATTGCTACTCTAGTCAACAAGCCCAGCGAGGTCCTTAGGGCAATTGACATTGCTCCACACAGGAGAGGGTTCTTTAAGCCCAACTACACGACAACACCAGTGTCTCCAACCCCCACTAATGAAGATGAGGTGGCTTCATTTATCATAAATGATCAGTACCTTCCGGGTCGCATTTCCAACTACACGGAAGAGATTTTTGGGCGCGATTTCCGAATTCACGTGCCGGTAGGCACGGCAACAGCTTTCTTTCATTCGACGGACAAGAAGTCTCGTATCCCAGTTTTTCTAGTGAACGATGGATTCGGGGTGAATCAGGTCATCTACATGCTTGCGAAAATGCTTCGGATTGATGTGAACACAATCTTAATAGAAGAACCGGAAGTCCACCTGCACCCAACCGTCCTACGAAGCTTTGCAAGGGCTCTTTGTTCCTTTGTGAAAGACGAAGGAAAGCAGATTGTGCTTACAACGCATAGCGAGCAATTCTTGGCCGCAATTCTGACTGCAGTCGCAGACGATTTTCTGAAACCGGAAGACATTCGCTGTCACTTGACGAGCAAAGATAAGAAAGCCACATCATTCGAGGAACAGAAAGTGGGCAAAGACGGCCAAATTGAGGGCGGGTTGACCTCCTTTGTGGAAGCAGAGATCGAGGATCTTCGAAGATTCCTGAGCGTCAAGTAAAGCAATGGCAGAACTGGTCATTGATGAGTGGTTGTGGGCTGACCTTGCTGGCGATTTTTTGATAATGATTCTGGTCCCGCAAATATCATTCTGGAAAACAATGTTAAGCTCACCGAAAAATCATTTGATGAGCTAGGAGAAGATTTTGAGAAGTCCAAGAACGGATTCATATATTTTCTTCTGTTGGATGAGAAAGGTTTTCCGTTAATTGTACTGGAAGCTAAATCCGAAGACAAAAATCCACTCGTAGGAAAAGAACAAGCACGCAAATACGCGAAAGCATACTTAAAGATGCATTCACAGGTAAACTTATACCACAAGATGCGAACGACGAACCAGCAGAGAAGTTGTTGGATAGAATAAAGGCTCAAAGAAAATTTAGTAACGAATCGAATAAAGCTACTAATAGTGGTAAGAATAGATTCCAATTAAACGGATAATATTTATACAAGCGCAATATTTTACTAATTAAATTAATTTTGAATGAAAAAGATCTACGGTATCATCAATTTTTCGGAACCCATTTTATTTTCTGGTGAAGCTTTAGGTAATTGTTATAATATTTCGATAGGAAGACAAAATGGTAAACTTATTCTACCCTCTTTGCCAAAATGGGCTGAAAATGAAAAAGACCCATTAAGTAAAGAACTAATAGCTCCTGAGATTACAGCTTCCTGGAAGAGGGGTGAAAAACAACTCTATTGGGGGTCACCTTTGATATACCCAAGTGGTGAATCAAGGGTTTATTCTCTTTTATTACTTTTTGAAATAGAAGAAGCATTGCAAGAGCAAATTATAACGAATCTTTATAACGGCTATCCTGTTTGGATTGAACTATTTAAAGTTTATACTGAACTATTTACTCAACAAAAAAGTAAGAAAAGGTTTTATATTAAAAACGCAGATCCCGAAGATCGACTTGAGCTTTATTATCAAGATGATAGTAAAATAAAAATGTGCCATTATAATAACAAAGGTATTTCTGTCAATCTTGTGTCTAGAGAGAATATTTATTTAAAACATGAACAAATAAAAAGCATTTGTGAACTTTGCTCAGAGGTCAAAAAACCTAAAATTGAGTACAGAATATTGTTAAAAGCATATGAAGCTTTAAGAGTCGATGATTATCGGCAAACGATTCTTGAATGTGCGACAGCAGTTGAATTAACAATAACAAACAGAATCAAAAAGGAATTTGATTCGCTAAATATCAAATTCGGTGAAAAGTTATTTAAAAAGTACCGTATGCTAGGTGGAAGATTTGAATTAGTGAATTTGTTAGAAATACCTTTACCAAATTATGATTATAAAGAGCTCTTGATTGAGCCAAGAAATAATATTATTCATGGTGGGTTTTTCCCTGACTTACAATTAACTAATTATGTAATAAAAATTACTGAGGAATTGTTAGGGATGTTCTCTCCTGAGATTAGCGAGAGGGGATAATAAATTTTAGTAGAATACTCTATAAACATGGAAATAAACAATGACTAACCAATCTTCAACTCTTGTTCAGAAACTTTGGAATTATTGCAATGTACTTCGTGATGATGGAGCAAGCTATGGTGATTACGTTGAACAGCTTACCTATTTGCTGTTCCTTAAAATGGCAGATGAGCTAATTAAAATCTTCGAGCAAAAGATAAAAAACAAAATAGCCACCGTGTGGGGAGAGTGAGATGGAAGGAATGAAGTTCGGAAATACGCAACTCGACAACCATCTCTTTTCTAAGGTAACTTATGGCTACGAAATCAAAAAT
>JAHJTO010000018.1 GCA_018829845.1 Nanobdellota archaeon | reverse complement strand
AGCCTTGCGTATTAATTAGGCTTTAATCTTGTTAAAATAAGATAATCTTGCTCGGTTATGTAAGATTATTCTTGCAGTCACTTGTACAAATTTGCTATGCGGTCTTGTTTTTCTAATTATTCCGAACATTCTCTTGAATGCAGAATGAAAACTCTCACAATGAACTCTCATGTAATATTCTTGAAGCCAAAAAATAACGTCGGTAAAAAATTCCAGATACATTTCCTTCCATGACTCGCTTCCATTAAGAATGTTTATTTTTTTCGGATAAACATATGGAAGCATTCCACACTCGACGATTTTTCTCACTAATTCTCTATCGTTAAATCCTGAGTCTAATCTCAAACTATTTCCCCCAACTTCTTTGATCAATGAATGCATCGCCCTGCATTCATCTTCTCCGGAGAAATCAAATGCTTGAATTATTTCTCTTGAATCGACGATAGAAGTTAGAAATTCTTTTGTTGAGGTTTTCTGATCACCATAATTTTGTCTTCTGCTTGTTTCTAATCCTGTTCCGTCTCCTGATAAAATTCCATTCGAATTTTTTCTCTTATCAAAAATTTGCTTCAAAAGAAATGCCACTTCTTTTTTATTATATGCATTTCCTATTACTCTATCGTCAAGTTTTTCATAAATTCCAACAATGCTTCCAAAAATTTCAATAAATCCTTGTGCATTTCTTTCTGTTAAGCTAAACATTTCACAAATTAAAACGACCTTTGTATAAAGTTTAACATCGAATGGCTTTCCGACTTTTCTTGGAGGTAAAAAACATTTTTCAACTTCTTCATTTATGAACATTAATGATTCTTTTATGTTATTAATCTGAGAAAAATTATATGCTTTCCAATCAATTTTTCTTGGTTCTTTATCTTCATAAATCTTCTTCGTTTTATCTTCTCTTCCTTCATTAACAAATTCCACTAACTTTCTGAATTGTTCGTTTGGAAGTTTAGTTTTCATTAATTTATTAATATATATCTATATATATTATTTATTGAGATATAATCATTGTTTTAAAACACCGAAATATTTATATATACTAATATATATAAAGATATATGAGAAAAATAGAAATAAAAAAGACTAAATTTCACTTACAAGATGATATCGCTGCCCTATACGAGAAGACAATAACTAAATTTGGTTCTGGTGCTAAAATAGATGCTCCTAAAGAATATTTAGGCAGAAAAGTTTATGTTCTTATTAGAAAATAACTGAATTTATACGCAAGGCTTCTATATTGTCTTCATCACTAAAACAGCTTTCGCATATGTGGCTTTTATTCGTTCGGTAAAGCAGGCCGAATGCTCCACACTCGGGGCATTCCCCCTCAGAAGCCCAGCTCTCTCCACTTGATAAGGTGGTATTCCTTCTTCTAATCTTGTCATCATGCTCTTTTACCCTCATATTCCCCATAGCTATTTCGAACAATGCAGGTTCAACCCTAAGAATGTCATTTATTGTTATTAATCCTATAACATTCTTCCTTATTGTTATTGGAAGCCATCGCACATTGTGGTTTTTCATCCTAAGAAGAGCATCATATATGTCTCTAGAAGGCTTTATTGTTGTCAACTTCCTGAGCATAACATCTCCCGCTCTTACCCGACTAAGATCATTTTTCTTTGTAAGGGCCCAGATTATCTCCTTCTCAGTTAACATGCCTATAAGCTTTTTCTTATCCCTTACAATTAGCAGCCCGACATTCTTTGAAGCCATTTCCCTGGAGCATTCTACAAGAGAGGCAGTTTTATCTACAGATATCAATTCTCTCGTCATGAGATCCCCAACTTTAACGCCGATTTTCATTTTTTGTGATTTTTACTTTCCCCTTTACGCAGTAACGAAAGCAAAAAGTATATAAATAGGTTCACCATATAAAACATATAAAGTATATACTTGAGATTCACGGTGACAATTTGGTATATACCTCAAGGGTGGGATAAAAAATGACAGAAACAATGCCCAGGAGATTAATAAAATTCGGCAATTCTTCTTATATTATCTCTCTTCCAAAGGATTGGATAACCAAACACAAACTCAAGAAAGGAGACATAATCCATATTTCTGAAAATGTTGAGAATGAACTCACCCTTTCCCCAAAGGATAACTTAAGAAAATCTGAAGAAAATCCAATCACATTTGATATTGACGATAAAACCACTTTAGAAATACAAAGAGAGATAACTTCTGCATACATAAATAATTACACTGAAATAATTCTAAAAGGAAAAAGTCTAGGTAACAAAAAAGAGATTATAACCAGGATAGTTGGCGAAAAAAGTGGAATTGAAATCACAGAAGAAGGCCCATCTCAAGTGATTATAAGGGACATCTTTGATTTTGAGTCAGTATCATTCGAAAGAATAATGAGACGATTGGATAATATCATCAGGTCAATGTTTGAAGAGATAGTAATTGGTCTGAAGGGCTCTGAATTCAAGGATTGGACAGTTAAGGAATTGTATAGAGCAGACAGCGGTGCAAACAAAATATATTTCCTCCTGTTGAAGGTTATTAGAAAATGTCAGGAAGATTCGAACCTCATGAAAAAAATGAAGTTGAGCAACAAAAGCGTTTCAGACGCATCATGGGTGGTGCTCCAATCAGAATATATCGGAGATGAATTGAAAAGAATAGCCAAATTTGTAATTAAGACCCCCCTCAAAGAAGCAGAAAGAAAACAGCTTTTTAATATAATAAACACAATGCATAAAGAATATCTCGACACAATGAATGCCTATCACAAAGATGATAGAACATCAGCACAAAAAGTTGCGAATAATAAAGATCGTCAGATGGACATGTGCAATAAATTCTTTGAAACAAGTAATCATCCTCTCAAGGGAAACATAACTGAAAAACTTAAGGGAATCTCTGGAGCAACTATAACGATTGCAAAGATCATAGCATACTAAAAATGGCAAAAAAGGTGAGGGGAAAAAATGGAAGAAGAAATAGAAGAGAGCATAAAGAAAGCCCTTTCCAAGATAGATCCCTCATTTTCAATAACTGAAATAAGACCTGCAAAGGCAGTAGTAGAATTTGCAGGAAGATATGGGGGGAAGTCTGAAATTTTGAGAGTGAAGGGCGACAGACAAGATTCTAGTGATGAATATACTGTAAAGAAATATATCGAAAGTGCAAAGAGCATAGGGGGCATATGTCCTGCCCTGCGCGGATATTACACTGAGAAGGCAGTTCTCAAAACAATCCCTGATCAGCCACAAACCTATCTGAAAGCATTATACTATGATGATGAAGGATTATTCCTAATATTCCCGAAAATCGCAAACTCCACCTTGGAAGAAAGGATCCACCACGCACCCATAAGTTCCCTGCTTGAAAAAAGTATGGAGCCGGTAAAAAATTGGCATGGATTATCCCACCCTGATTCAAAAGAAAACAATGAGATCATTCCTCCACCAAAATATTCAGATTTTAGAATAAATCTTGAAAAAAATTTGAGTGAATTTTCAAATGGCCGATTTACACAATTGAGGGAGCCGTCCAGAAAAGACTATTTTAGGGACTTGAAAAGGTACATGACCATTTTAAATGAGGCTAGATTAAGGATCCAGCCACATCAAAAACAGAAAATTGTCAATGGACTTACTCTTGAAAAATTCATGGGTCCAAATACCCATGATGGGTATCCTTGGCACAATCTCGGAGAAGGCAACTACCTCATAGATTCAGGAGATGTTAACATATGTTCCTTTGCCCTTCACCTTGGATGCCTAATAGGACATCATTCAATATATCACAAAATAGGAAACGTTGGAGCCGAACACCTAATCAATAGGTTTTCTAAGGATCCAGATTTAAAGAAAGCATTTTACTCATGTGCCGTTTATGCAAATCTTCGTGAGCTGGCCGGGGCATTGACAGTAAAGAAAACAAAATTGCATAACCAAACCATTTTAGAATATTTAACAGCTGGTCTTGAATGCATCAACGACCAACTGAGGAGAATGTAAAATGGCGTGGGATATTCCTCCAGAATTAAAGATGGATGAGGAAGACTTCAAGCATGAAGCTTCTGAAATAATCAAAGAAAACTATACATTTGATGTTGAGGTTGTAATAGATTCTGTCAAGAAGATAAGTCCCAAGGATAAAAATGAGATTAAGATCGTCCAATCCGATAAGAAAGCATACGAAATATTGGCTGTCATTTCCAATAGATTAACAGGAGAAATCGACAGAAAGGGATTCATACTTAAAAAAGGTGAATTTGAATTTCAAAGAAATATAGGAAAGATGGTAAATAACAGTGTTGAACGTTCTGAGAATTACAACTTTGCTGGAGGAGCAAAGAAGCCCATAGGGTTGCTTCCAAGATACCTCGGAAAAAAAGGGGGATTGAAAACAAAGTTTGAAAATGCAGGGTTCGCGTTTTGGGAAGCAATTGATAGCATGTCAGTAGTAGACAAAATCTCCTCAATGAAAGATGTAAGATTTTTGGATATAGTTGGAGCATTTGATCCGTACATCCTTCTCCACGACAAGCTGAGTTTTTATAACAACAAACAGTTTCAGGAAATACTTGCAAAGAACAATCTTAAAAAGTCCGAAGAAGGGAGGGCGGAATATTTCAAATCAAGATTTATGAAAGGAATAGAAAATTTCTATGAACAAATACCTGAAGCAGAAAAAAATATAATATATCGATCAGTATCACAATGGGTTGATAAATATTTTATGCCCCCGGAAATGAATCCTATCATACATGACTCTCCACCCTGGCATAACAAAGTAATCTCACTCATAAATCCGGAAAATTTCAAGATAGGCCCAAGAGTTATAGATATTGGAAGCGTTATTGGATGGCCGGAAATCTTTGAGAAATTTGATTCAAAAGAGTATATGGTCTCCAATTTGATAAAAGATGGTTATCTTTGGAAAAGGGATATGTTATTCAGACAGTTTAATCTTAAGGGGGAGAATCTGGATTTAAAACTCCTTGATGAAGGAGTTTATGTGGGATCCTTATATAAAATATTTGATTCCACAAATGAATATGCTCTTGACCGGATGAAGGTTAAAGAAACCATTGACATCCAACTAGAAATTATGTGTAATAAAAACATGCTACCTGTATTTGATGTAAAAAATAAATTTGCGAAGTATAAACCCAGGATTTTTGCAGAATGGAAAAGCGCGGAGGATAAAAAATGACAAATGAATATTCCATAAACGCCTTTTGGAATCTTCCAGAAGTGAAAGCAATGAGGGGTCAGATGCAAAATGAATGGCATAGGTTTGACGTGTACAAACACACAAAAAAAGTTTATATGTCAGCCTTGGAAAGAAATCTTAATTCAATGAAGATTATTGTGGCATCAATGCTTCATGATATCGGAAAAATTCCTACTGCAAAAATAAGCCAAGATGATGAGGGGAATATAAGATATTCTCATGGGCACGCATGTTATCAATTTCCAGATCATGCACAGAAAGGAAAAGAAATGATCCTTGCAATGCCTGAAAAGTTTTTTTCAGGAATGAGTCTTAATCAGGAGAATATTGCAGATATTGTGGGAAAACACCATATGGTACAAAAGCATGTCACAAAAATAAGGACGTCTGCAGATAACATAAAAGAAGTCCAGAGATGTCTTGAAAATCTTAAAGATGATTTTTATGTAGGGGAAAGTGAATGCATGGGGAGAGATCTTCTCGAAGTATTTTATTCAGACAGCGTTGGAAAGGGTTATTCTGACAAGATCGAACTTGAAATGATTGTATACCATATGCTCCAAAACAATTCGCTTGACCAAAAAAGGCTTCAAAAGACGGCATTAAAAATGCACAAGAGATATGATCTCAATAGATATAGAATTCAAAACAGGGTGAGATGATTAAAAACAGTTTTTAGAAGAATTAATCTGCTTCTTCTTTGCATTCTTCACAAACTAATTTTCCGCCAATATTGTACAAAACATCAAAGTTTCCACACTTCTCACATTCTCCTTCCTCACGCCATAATTCTTCCCCCTCACTTTCAGGATCTTTCTTTCTAAGCTCTGCAGCCTTGATCTTTTTGTGTTCTTCTCTGATTGGAATATGCTGCGCAACTATGTCAAACAAACTAGGTTCCACAACAAGAATGTCTTTTTCAGTCAACAGTCCAATTATCTTTCCCTTAACCACTACCGGAAGCCATCTTATTTGATATTTCTTCATCTTCAACAAAGCATTGTAAACATCCTCTCCGGGAGCGATGGAGATTACTTTCTTTGTCATAATATCTGCGGCCTTGATCTTGTTAAGGTCCTTGAATTTTGCTATTGCCTTGATTATATCTCCCTCTGTTAAAATTCCCTTAAGATTTTGATTTTCAGAAACAATAAGAGACCCAACCTTTTTCAGCATCATTTCTTTAGAACATTCAGAAACAGTCATGGAAGCAGGTATGGATGCAAAAATCCTTGTCATTATATCACCGACCTTTATCCCTATTTTCATAGAAGATATAATCGAAAGGTAGTATTTATATTTTTAGTTGTGCCCTTTGCTGTGGTGGTTTGCGGACCCATGCAGCCCTAAATAGATTGTGCTAAAAACCTAGATGTATTCTAGCAATTCTAGTACATTCAAAAAATAATTGCATAACCATCGAAATGCTTAAAAAGAACCCTCATGATTAAACTTTATGACAGAGAAACAACCAATGTATATTCTTCCAGAGAACATACAAAGGATAATGGGAAGAGACGCGCAGAGGAACAATATTCTCGCTGCAAGAGTCGTTGCAGACACCATAAAAACCACTCTCGGTCCAAAAGGGATGGACAAAATGCTTGTCTCAAGCATGGGCGACATAATTATCACAAATGACGGAGTAACAATCCTTAGCGAGATGGAAATTGAGCATCCTGCAGCAAAAATGCTTGTTGAAGTTGCAAAGACTCAAGAAGAAGCTGTTGGAGACGGAACGACCACTGCCGTGATCCTTGCAGGAAAGCTGTTGGAAAATGCGGAAAAATTACTTGATCAAAAAATACATCCTACATCAATAGTAAGAGGATACAGTCTTGCGGCAGAAAAGTCCCATGAAATATTGAAAAAGCTTGCAAAAAAAGTTTCTCCAAAAAATGACGCTCTCCTAAAAAGCATTGCAATGACTGCCATGACTGGAAAATCTGCTGAGAGTGCAAAAGAAGCGTTTGCAAATATTATGATAAAGGCAGTAAAACAGATAATGGAACAGAAAGATGGAAAATCTCATGTTGATCTTAACAATATAAAATTAGAAAAAAGAAAAGGCGGAGGAGTTGAAGACACCAGATTAATAGAAGGCCTCATTCTTGATAAAGAAAGAGTACATCCAGACATGCCTTCAATAGTAAAAGATGCGAAGATTGCCATTCTAGATGTTGCCTTGGAAATAAAAGGTCCAGAAACAGATACAAAAATCTCCATCAGCAGCCCAGAACAGCTTCAAGCATTCCTAAACAGAGAAGAAAAGGCCATAAAAGATATGATTATGAAATTGAAAAATAGCAAAGCAACAGTGGTATTCTGTCAGAAAGGAATAGATGATATTGCTCAATATTATCTCGCCAAAGAAAAAATTTATGCCCTAAGAAGAGTAAGCAAGAGCGACATAGAAAAACTTTCCAAAGCAACAGGAGCAAAAATAATCAGCAATCTCAATGAGATAAATGAGAAAGATCTCGGATTCTCCAAAATAGTAGAAGAAGTAAAGCAGGGAAATGAAGGCATGACATATGTTACTGGATGTTCAAATCCCAAGGCTCTCACAATTCTTATAAGGGGAGGAACAGAGCATGTTATAGATGAATTTGAAAGAGCAATAAAGGATGGACTAGGAGATATTGCGGCAACAATACAAAATGAATCAGTGGTTTCAGGAGGAGGAGCAATAGAAATAGAACTTGCAAGATTGCTAAGAAAACAACTCATACTTCAAGGAAGAGAACAGCTTGCAGTAGAACAATTCGCAGATGCTCTTGAAAGCATTCCAAGGATACTTGCAGAAAATGCTGGAATGGATCCGATAGACATCATCACCGAACTAAAATCAAGGCATGATAAAAATGAATTCGATGCTGGCCTGAATCTTTTCACAGGAAAAATAGAAAATACATTCAAAGCAGGAATAATAGAACCTCTGAAGATAAAAACACAGGCAATAAAATCCGCATCCGAAGTTTCAACAATGCTTCTTAGAATAGATGATGTCATCGCCTCCGGAAAAGCTCCTGCCCAAGCTCCGCAAATGCAGTCCATGAGGGACATGGGATACTAAAATGAAAAGCCAAAAAACTGTAACCTTCTTTGAAAAATCAAGCAGGCTTGAAAAGATAACCCAAGACCTCAGAAAACTCGACAAGGGAGCACATATAAAATTCACTTTAAAAGATAATGAATTCTAGCATACAGCCACAGGATATTTCAATAGAATGGAAGTTAGAAAAGGAAAGAGATATGTTCTTCTTGGTGGATATAAAGATAAAATAAAAGATGTTAATATAATGGTCCCATTAAAGCATATAAAAAGCTATGAGATTTACAAATGATAGAACTTATCTTCAATTTCTAGCATGCTCAGAAATTTTTTTCTCAGTATAGCTCTTTAAATTAATCACATTTCACTATTTTAAAAATTATTAGAATTTTTCATCACGACTCGGCCTTGAAAGAGTCATAACCACATAATAAAACTTAAATACGTTCAATTAAAGATATTATCAAGCATCTGTGGTCTAATGGTGTAAGGAACAAGGTTCATTGACAATCAACCTCCTTTTAATAATGTATAATAAAACTTAAATACGTTCAATTAAAGATATTATCAAGCATCTGTGGTCTAATGGTTATGACTCGACCTTGCCAAGGTCGGTATCCGGGTTCGAATCCCGGCAGATGCATATACCACCATTTCCCGAAGCTGAGACCCAATT
>JAHJTO010000017.1 GCA_018829845.1 Nanobdellota archaeon | reverse complement strand
TGGAACCTGTGCTTGTTAAGCTTGAATGTGGGACGAGGAAGATAACCTTTAAAGCATTCGGTAGGTTAAGATTGACGCCGAGAGTAAAGCTTAAGGAACTTCTTCACCGAGTCCGTTTTTAAGACTATATCAAAATGGTTAAAAAGAAAAAACAATCTAAGCAGCCAAAAAAGCAAAAGGGAAGAACCGCAAGCAAAAAAGGCAAAGAAAGTAAGATAAAGAAGTTAATTAAGCTTGCATCTCAACATAAAAAGAAGAAAAAATAATTATTTCTGGGTTTATTTAAAATAACAACAAATTTGCTATTGATATTCTCCATCATATCCAATGCATCTCGACAATCCTTATTTCTGAAACCTATTCTGAAATGAGAGAATGTTTAAAAATGCAAAAACAGATGGAATAAAATGACAACAAAAAAGACACTGACAGCATTACTGGCTGGAGCATTGGCTTTTGGCATGGCAGGATGCAAACGAGAGCCCATAAAATATTCTAAACAAGATTTTGCCAAAATGTCTTCAATGCATATTGAACTGCCCCTTTATGGAGACGTTTTAATGGAAGATTCTGATAATGATGGTCTTATTGACATCATAACAGATAACAAGAATGTTCTATATCCTATAGAGAAAAAAGTGATATTTATTGCTTCAGGCTATGAAAATGAAACTAAGTATACACCTGATAAATACACAATTAAAATGCCAAGGGATTTTAGAAATAAAGTTTCTTTGATGTTTCAGAATTGGAAAGAAGTAGGTTATGATTCTGCTAGATTAAACGGTTGGGCAGAGGAGAAGAAATAAAATGGTAAAAACTCTTGAAATGTCTATTCAGAAAGAGCAAGCCAGAAGTAGAATTCTATGAGAGAATGGCCCTGTCAGAAATAAGTTTTATTTCCTACTGATAAGGGACATCAAACGATAGGTTTTTATACTGTCATCAATAAAAACACTGATGCAAGAGCATGATAGACCTAACAAAATATATGGAAAAACCTACACAAAGAGAGATGAAGCTCTTGAAAATTTGACAAAGATTGCTAGGGGTGCAGTATTGATTATGGCAGCAGGTTTTGTAGCAATGAGCGTATATGCTACTTCGGAAGCAAACAAGAAATTTAATGTGTTAAAAGAAGATTTTAAGGCTGCTTCAATAGTCAACGATCCAAAAGTGCTGGAAAATATTCTGAATGAAAGAAATAAGATAGCCAAAAAGCATATGTGCGTTCCCCCTTATTTAGTTTGGATAGAAAACTATGATGGTTCTTTTTATTTTAAAGATCCAATAGTCTGCTTTAAACCATAAAATGATGTCAAAAAACATCATAGAAGAAGCATCGACCCCAAAGGACATCTGACAAAAAGATTTTAAAGAAGCATAATTCTGAGTAATTTATGATGATGCAAGAAAAAGTTTGGGATAAAATAGCAAATCCTTGGAAAATTTTTAGGGACGAGCCTTTTGAAGAAGTAATTGAATTTCTGAAAAATAAAAAAGGGAATGTTCTTGATTTGGGATGCGGAAGCGGAAGGAATTTTGTTAAAATTGACGGCAAGATTTATGGCGTTGATTTCTCAAGCAGAATGGTTGAAATGGCCCGAGAAAGGGCAGAAGATAAGAACATATCTGCTGAAATTTTCAAATCAGAGGCCTATGAACTTCCATTCAATGATAATTTTTTTGACCATGCAATTTTCATAGCAGTTCTGCATTGCATTGAAAGTAAGGAAAAAAGAAAAAAATCATTGGAAGAATTGTTCAGGGTTCTAAAAAATGGGGGAGAGGCCATGATTGCTGTTTGGAGCAGGAATGAGGAAAGGATCAAAAACAAGCCAAAGGAGGCCATGGTCCCATGGACCATTGGAAAGAAAAAATACATGAGATATTATTATATCTATGATAAAAAAGAGTTTGAGGATCTGCTGAAAAGCATTGGATTTAAAATCATCTCAATAAAAGAGGATAGGAATATTGTTGCGATTGTAAAAAAATAAAGCTATTGAATGTAATCAGGAGTTCTTCCAGGTTCAATCTTCATCATGTCTATAAGATTGATTTTTTCTTTCTTCAAGACCTTTCCATCAGAAGCAGAAACATGATATCTCATCATGTGAAGACCCTTCATGCATGAAAGATTCCAAATGTCTCTTCCATCAAGATTTTGAAGGACTGCGATTATTTTTGTGAAATCTCCTATTTCAGATTCTTTCTTTGCTATTTCTATTGCTTCATCTTCATGGAGTTTAACTGCTTGCATGCCTATTGCGGGAATCTTTTCCTTCTTTGGAAGCTCTGCCTTTGCAGAGGTTATTTCAGTCCCTTCCTGATTTATGGAGAAAGTCATAACATCTGTGGATGATACAAAATAGTCTAATTGCTTCTTTTCAGTGCCCGCTTCATAGTCTAATATGAAAAATGCTGCGCAGAAATAGGCTCCTGGATTTTCCTTCTTGAAGCTCTTGAAGTCTTTTGACATTTCCACCCTGTTTATGATTTCAAAAAGATTCATTGTCTACATAGGAAAAGGAGATTTATAAAATTATATAATCTTCAAAATAGGTTTTTAGCCCAGCTTCCCCGAACAAGAACTCCCCCTTCACCAAACCTTGCCCCATTAGACAATTTGTCTCTGAAGCACATTGTGATATAATCTAGAAGATTATACATCAAAAAAGACCCTTTGTCAACCTTGATAACAAATGTTTTTCCATCAATTTGACTGATGGAATGGTCCACTGATCTAAACTGATAGTAGTCTATTTTATGGTAGAAGTTGATTATCTCTTGCGGATTTTGAAGGTCATTTGGAAATCTAATTCTTATCTGAGCCTTTGCCGGCTTCTCACTTATCTGTTCTTTTGTTATAATTATGCTATTCTTCTCTGTTTCCTGCTGTTTTATCTGACCATCTGTCAGTTTCAAAGAGCCATCGGGATTAAACTGTAACATACTAACTTAGGGAAAATTTGTTTATTTAAATCTTTTAGAATTCATCTGACGTCTGCGGACGTGGCATGACCGACGACAATGTAAGGGAACCAAGGTTCCTGCTTAGGAACAAAATTCCTGGCAGTTCCAGAAATGCCTTGCATTTCTTAGGACGAACAAGTTCGATCCCTAAGAAAGGGAGATTGATAAAGAACCGCATAGGTTCTTTATAGGCCCAAGGGGAATCGAACCCCTCCCTGGTCGGTGTAAACGACCCGTCGTAGCCGCTGGACTATGGGCCTATGTAAAAAAGGATATTGATTATGCTTAAAAAAGCTACGTTTTATTTAAAAATGATTAGAAATCTATAGGTTTTTGTCACACTTAGAAACAAAAAGTTTTTTGTGTGCATGAAATGTTCTTCATTTTCTAGCATGCCAAAAACCCGAAGGGTTTTTCAGCAATAATCGGAGCGACATATTTAAATAACACCTACCCTAAATAGATTATATAACATGGAAGAGACCCTAAAGAACGCAGAATCCCTTATGAAAGGAACTGTTTCTAAAGAAGAACAGGAAAAAAAGAAAAAGGAAGCTGAAAGGGCAAGGAAAGAAATAGAGCAGCTAAAAGAAAAGCTTGAATCATTCAAAAAGAGCATTGTAAAAAAATTTCCATTCATAGCTTCGATATCCATAATACCTCCAGAGGCTTCCAAGCTTTTCGAAGATGAAGAAGTAAAAGACGAAAAAGATAAGAAGATCCATCTTTACATCCTTATTCCAGATGAGAATCAAAAAGATTATGCAAAAGTTAAGACCGAAGCAATCAAACTTGTTCAAGATATAAAGCCAAAAATTTGGGTAAATCTTTCTCCTGTAAAAGATTTGTGGGAAACATGCTATGATGGGAAAAATGATCTTGTTGATGCAATAGCCATGTCTATGCCACTTTATGATAAGGGGCTTCTGGGCTCACTAAGAGTTTCAAACATACACAAAATAATGTGCCTCAGAAAATTCGAAGATTATATTGTAAGCTATGTTATTGCTGGTTCGTTAGTAAGGGGAGAAGCAACCCCTACTTCAGATGTTGATGTTTACATAATAGTCAATGACACTGATGTCAAAAGAATGACAAGAATAGAACTGAGAGATAAACTAAGGCAAATAATCTACAACTATGTTGTTGAAGCTGGAGAAGCTGCAGGAGTAGAAAACAAATTATCCCCCCAAATATACCTTCTAACTGAATTCTGGGAAGGAATAAGGGACGCCGTCCCGGTATTTTTCACATTCGTAAGAGATGGGATCCCAATCTATGACAGAGGAACATTCATGCCGTGGAAGTTGCTTTTGAAGATGGGAAAAATCACCGGAACCCCGGAAGCAATAGATCGATTCCTGTCCTCTGGAGAGAAAGTTGGAGAGATTGTAAAAAGAAAACTTTTGGAACTTGCAACTGAAGAGATATATTGGTCGGTAATAACTCCAAGCCAAGGAGCACTCATGATATACGGCCTTGCTCCTTCAGCTCAAAAAGAGACAGTAAAACTTATGAGAGAAGTATTTTATGAAAAAGAAAAATTGCTTGAGAAAAAATATGTTGATTTCTTAGAACATGTTGTAATCGATATTTACAAAGGATATGAGCACGGAAAAGTCAAGGAAGTCTCTGGAAAAGAAATTGACGAACTGGTCAAGAATACTGAAGATTACATCAAAAGATTGAGAGTGCTTGTGGATGAAATTGGAAAAAGATCTTCAGAAAAAATAGTATTAAGACTTCATGAAAGTGTAATCTCTTTATTGACCCCCATTCTTGGAAAATCTTCAGAAAAGATAATGGTTGAAAAATTCAAAAAGGAATTTATAGATAATGGAAAGATCCCTTCAAGTTATTTTAAAATCTTAGAAAGCCTATTCAAGGCAAAGAAAGAATTCTCAAACAAAAAATCAGATAAAATAAGCAGGCATGAAGTAGACAGAATAAGAAAAGATGCCCAGCAGCTAATAGCCCTTCTTATGGAATATTCTCAGAGAGAGCATTTCATGAGACTTGAAAAAATGAAATTCAAAATAATAATTGACAATAAGGAAGGAGATATGTTTCTCGTAGGCCATAGAGCATTCATACTGCCTGATCCAAAACAGCAGCCCCCAGAGGTCAAGTCGATAGATCTTGAAAAGAACCTCATACTCAAATCAAGCATGGAAGAGCTCGAAGAGGCACTCAAAAAACCAACCAAGACCAAAATTAATATGGGCATTATAAAGACAATAGAAAGCTTGCTTGGTAAAAAAATAGATTTGATACTATAATAGATACTATAATAAATGGGAAAGGCAAAATATATCATACTTGGAATTTTAGGGGCAATCCTCCTACTTGTGATTATAGGGGGAGCATACGCTTACATGAATTTCTTCAAGGCATCCCCGCTTGCAATTCTTATAATTGATTCAGGAAATGTCCAATACAAAACTGAGATGGGAGATTGGAAAGCCGCCTCAAACAACATGAAACTAAATCAAGGGGATTCTGTAAAAACGCTTGAAAATTCTCTAACAAAGATTATCTTTTCAGATTCTGTAATGAGGATGGATTCATCCACTGAAATAACAATTGATAATTTGAACAAAGAAAGCGTTTCAATAACACAAACAATTGGAAGAACATGGTCAAGATTGTTGAAAATCTCGGGAATATCAGATTATGAAGTGAATACTCCCAATGCAATAGCATCTGTGAGGGGAACCGGGTTCGCAGTGATATATGATGGAAACACCACTGAGATAAAAGTCCTGGATGGCCTAGTTAACGCAAGCGGACAAAATGGAGAATCAATGGGTGTTGGAGAGAATAAGGAAGCAATAATCGGGGATGAAAAAATCACCTTAGAAGATTTGAAAGAAGATGAATGGATAACTTCAAACAAAAATTTTGATGAAGAGCATAAAAAAGAATTGAAGCAAGAGATATTGAACAAATATGGAAAACTTATAAATATGATCAAGAGCCAATATGGCCTCACAGATGCAGAACTGGATGATCTTTTTGAACAGTGGGTAAATGGGGAAGTAAGCGTAAAACAAGAGATAGCAGATGGCACAATTCATTCGGGATTGGCAAATTTGATTCCAGAACAATTCAAAAGATACTGAAATTTTTATTTTTATAAAAAATGGCAATGAACATTCTGAAGAATAAACTGCTTTTTTGCATTGCATCTTCCATAATCCTTTCTATTCTCCTATCCACACTACTCATCTCAGGATTTATGCAACCAGTCTCTGAAAGAATGTCTGATGCCATCTATGATGAAAGCAAACCATTTTCTGAAATAAAGATCATAGCAATAGATGATAAAAGCATTAAGGAAATAGGGAGATGGCCATGGTCCCGTTCAGTGTTTGAAAATGCTTTTGAAAAATTAGAAAATGCCTTTGTTATCGGGGTTGATGTATCTTTCCTTGAACCTGAAAACAACCAAACAGATTATTCTTTGCAATTAAAATTAGATTCATTGAAAGGAAAAATAATTCTTGTTTCTGAATGTTCTGAATTTTCTAATGATAAGAAATCAGAGATTTCTGCCACACAAAGGAATGAAATTCCTGGTGTGCTTGAAGCAAGGCTTCAAAGTATGCCAAAAACCTTCCAAGTTTTTCAGCACAATGAATGTGTAAAATGGCTTTATCCAATATTTGATGTTGAAACTGCCTCAGCAAATGTATTTGATGATGGGGGAATAACCAGGGCTGTTCCCGCAACGATTGACGGAGTTCCAAGCTTCTCAAAATTGATTTCTGAAAAATATTTGAAAACAAATTTAGAAATGGATGAAGTGAACCATGCTGGGGAACCAAATGTTTCGAGCATAACAGAAACACAAGATGTTTCTTATTACATAAGATTCTCAAGATTTGATAAAATTTCATTTTCAGATTTTATGAACTCCACAGAAGATTTCGATGGAAAAATTGTGCTAATAGGAGCAACAGCAAACAATCTCCACGATTTCAGAGAAACACCCATTGGAACATTGTCAGGAGTCGAAGTGCATGCATCTGCCATCCAAACAATAATCACAAATACTTTTTTGGAAAAACAAAGCAGAACTTCAGTGATTTTATGGATATTTGCCCTGTCTATAATAGTATCCCTATTTTTATGGCAATTTAAATTGCCCTTGGCAACAGTTCTTTCAGTATTGTTAATAATCATATACCCTACAATAGCAATACTAAAATTTAATTCCGGAATTGTCTATAATCTTCTCTACCCTATTCTAGCGATAATATTGACATATTTTTTAGTAATCGGATTGTATTATCTGATTGAATCAAGACAGAGAAAATGGATTTCAAATGTTCTTGGAAAATATGTCTCCGATTCTGTTGCAAAGGAAATAATGGAAAAGGGTGAGGCTGCTTTGAAAATGAAAGGATCGAAAAAGATAGTCACAGTTTTATTTGCAGATATTAGGGGATTTACTTCAATGTCTGAAAAGCTTCAGCCAGAACAGGTTGTTGAAGTCCTCAACAAATATCTTAGCAAAATGACAGACCTCGTTTTCAAGCATGGAGGAACTCTTGACAAATATGTCGGAGATGAAATAATGGCTACATACAACGTTCCTCTTGATCTTGAAGATCATGCAATCAAGGCAGTTCAAACGGCAATAGACATGCAGAAAACTGCAAGGGCGATGGGTCCTGAATTGAAATATGGAATCGGAATAAACACTGGAGAGGCAATCGTTGGAAACATAGGAAGTGAAAAAAGACTTGATTACACGGTCATCGGAGATTCTGTGAATATTGGAGCAAGGCTGTGTTCAAAGGCAGAACCAAATCAAATCCTCGTCTCAGAATCCACAAATAATCTAGTCAAGGAATTTATAAAAACAAAATCCATTGGAGAGATAACCGTAAAGGGAAAGGAAAAGCCCCTAAAAGTTTACGAAATTATTTATTGAAAAGAAAATTGAGAGTTTTGCATATATCTTGCAGGCTTGGAAAAAAGACTGGGAAATGTTTAAAAACCTCCAATTCTCGATTAAAACAAGATGGCAGAGGGAATTATAGTAAATTTTAGAAGAAGCAGAACAAGATTCATCCCTAGACACTTCATTATCCAACCAGATAAATGTGACGACAGAGAGAAGGCGTTGAAATTCGTCGGAAAGGAAGTTTCATGGAAGAATAAAGAAGGAACAGTCATAAAAGGCAAAGTTGCATCAGCCCATGGAGACAACGGCTGCATAAGAGCAATATTCGAAAGAGGATTGCCTGGACAGGCAGTCGCAACAAAGGTAGAGATAAAATAATAGCACAAAATGACAATAAAAAACCCGGCACCATATAAGAATCTTCAAAGACCATTTACCAGAAAGTCTAGGGTAAAATCAAAAGGGTACATAAAGACGGTTCCGCCATCACATCTTCTAAAATACACCATGGGAAATTCAAACAAATTCAACAACAAGGGATACCCGATCATAGTCCATATCGTAAGCAAGGAAAATGCACAAGTAAGAGATGTTGCCCTAGAATCAATAAGAAATCATCTTCACAGAGAAATAGAGCTCCAGATAGGGGCAGATTATTACATGAGAGTAAATGCCGCACCCCATCAAATATTAAGAGAGCATAAACAGGCAGCAGTTGCTCAGGCAGACAGAATCTCATCCGGAATGTCATTATCTTTTGGAAAATGTGTTGGAAGAGCCGCAAGGATACACAAGGGCAATGATCTTCTTGTATTCGGATTTATGGATGACGGAGCAGTTGCAAAATTCAGAAATATTTTCAGCAATGCGAAATCCAAATTGCCAATTTTAACAACAACTGTTGTTGAAAAGATCAAGTAATTTTCCCAATTCCCGGGCATAATTATTCTATAAATTTTATTGTGAATTATTCAAAAAATATCAATCCGCAGGAGGCTAGAAATCTTTATTAATAGATTTTCTTTGAGATTATCATAAAAAGAGGATATGAAATAATGTTTGGCAATTTATTTTCAAAAAAAGAAAGAAAGATAGTCTTAATTAAAGAAAGTGATGCTATGTCAAAGAGAAAATCCTTTGAGCAAAATAATCCGGCATCAAAACCATTATGCCCTTCCACGCCCCAACTGAGACAACCAACACCAAACTATTCTTACACTGAATCAAGAAGAGCATCAGCTCCTGCAGCAAGACCTGAGCAAACCCCTCCATTCTCACCTGTTTCATTAAGTTCCCAGTCATCTTCTCAATCATCACCAAAGCCTGCAGGAGGTTATGCTTCGCTATTCTCAAATATTGCCAAGGAAGGAATGTCAAATAAAGAAAATCAGGAATTTCTTCAGAAAAAGTTTCCCAATGCTCAAACTACTCCTGCCTCTCTTAGCGGAGCAACAAATCCCCAAGCAGGAGTTTCTTTTCAAAGCATAAATAAAATAATTTCAAACAGGATTAATTCAAATCCTGTCTCTCCTGCAAGACCTTCTTCAACAGCTCCAAAAGGCGCTGCAATTGGGGGGTTGTTTTCAAGCATGGCCCAGGAGAGCATAGCATTCCAAGATAGCAAGAAGCAAGGATTTGTGCAATCCTTTGGCCCAACTCCTCGAGAAGGTTCCCAGCCAATAATCAATCAAGAACCTCCAAAACCAAAAGAAAAGCCCGAGTTATCTAAAAGAGAAATAGTGTGGCTTTCTGAAATACAAAAAGGAGATGTATTGATCGGAGGAGGAAAGGGAGCAAATCTTGCAGAAATGTATAATCTCAAACT
>JAHJTO010000016.1 GCA_018829845.1 Nanobdellota archaeon | reverse complement strand
CCCCTCATCCCATATCTCTTTGTTATACTTCTTTATGACCTCGTCCGGGGAAGATGGCCTCATCTCCATGCCTTCCTGCGGTTTGAACATCTCTTCTCTTCTAACAGGAAAAACTCTGCCATCATCAACTCTGACAACATGCTGCATTATGGGGATAACTTTTTCTTTCCCTCCCTCAGTCACTGCTTGCCATTCTATGGCCGGCATTGAAGATGCATGAAAAGTTATGTTCATATTGCCTTCAGGATTTGCATCCAAAAGTCTTTTTGCAGAATCTAAAAGAGATTTTTCAGCATTTAATCTTGTGGCTTCGCTCCAGGATGCTCCCTGGCCTTCTTCTCCACCACCGAAGCCTGCAGGATCAACAATTGGTGCATGAGCTGTAGGAACCAGTCCAGATAACTTTGCAATTCTATTAATCTCTCTGAATTGCTCTTGCGGGACTTGCTCAAGAATTTGCGGGCTTACCATCGCCAATTCAATGGTCTTTGTTCCTTCATTCAATCTTTGCATTACTTCTGAAACTTGATTTGCAGTTTGGGATGAAGTGGTTGAGCCTATTCTTCCGGCACTTATTTCATAGCCGGTGGTTATTTCTCCATAGCTTTCAGCATTACTGGGGTTCAGAGAACCGTAATTTCCAACATATTTGCTATACACCATCTATAAAAACCTCCTGCGGGTTTTTATTATTCCAGCATCCTGCTCTGCAAAATAATACACCATCTTCTTTATAGTATAATACAGAATATAATTAATAAACCTATCGACGTGGAGTCATCGTTGAATCATCATTAAACTATCAGAAATTCTTACCCTGCTTTTTTCTTGCCGCTTCCAGAATCAGTTTTTTCTCGATGTCGGAAACATGCTTCTTTACTGTGGAAACAACATCGGGGTTTACGGAGATGCTGTCGATTCCCTGATTTATGAGAAAGTCAACATATTCTGGATAAACCGATGGGGCTTGCCCGCATATTCCAACAGTCTTTTGATATTTCTTGAATCCTTTGATTATATTGTGTATGGCTGTTAGAACTGCCTTGTTTCTTTCATCGAAATATCCTGCTCTTCCCAATATTGCAGAATCTCTGTCTACTCCCAAGACTAATTGGGTGAGATCATTGCTGCCTATTGAAACTCCATCAATTTCCAATTTTGCAAATTCTTCAGGAATAAGGGCCATGGAAGGAACTTCAGCCATGAGCAGCACCTTAAAGTCTTTAGATCTTTCAAGCCCTTCGGATTTCATTATGGCAAGACATTTGATGACTTCTTCAGATGTTCTAACAAATGGGAGCATGACATGAATGTTCTTGTTTTCTTTTCTTGCATCAATTACTGCCTTGCATTCTAGTCTGAATGCCTTTTCAAATTCTTCACTTACATACCTGCTAACTCCTCTGAATCCGATCATGGGATTTGATTCCGGAGTTTCATATCTATCCCCACCTTCCAAATCTTTGTATTCATTGCTTTTGAAATCGGAAAATCTTACAATTACTGGTTTTTTGTTTATAGAATTTGCAACATGGGATATTCCTTTTGAAATCTGCAGGATATACTCTTCTTCATTTCCATTCTCTATTTCGAGAAGAGGATGTTTTCCTATTTGGGAAGAAATCATAAATTCCAACCTCAATAATCCTATTCCTTCAAATGGGAGATCGGCATATCTTTCTATCTGATTTGGTTCGCTTAGATTCATGTAAACCTTCGTTATAGTATCATGATGTATTCTTGCTTTCTCAGAGTTTTCAACAACTTTTTCTATTGGGACAATGGTATCTGCATTTTCTTTTGCAACTGCTACATTTTCTATATTCTTTGCGCTTTTTTCAACATCCCTCAATAATCCTTCTTCTATTTCTTCAGTGGTTTCTTCTACTTTCAATTCTTTTGCTTCAATTTTATTTTCCTCACCTTTTGGAATCTCAGGAATTTTTATCTCCCCATCATATATCTTTCCGCTGTAGGCGTCAACAGTGATTATCTGCCCTTCTTTCAAAGTTGATGTTGCTTTTATTGTTCCAACAACTGCCGGAATCCCCATCTCTCTTGAGACTATGGCGGCGTGGCAATTTCCAACAACAATGGGGGTATAATTTTTAGTAAATATAATATAATTATGGTCTATGCTAGACTTTGCTTTTACAGTTATATTATAAACATCTATCTCTTCATGATCTTTAATGCATCTTATTCTTTGCATTCTCAGATTAGAATTTTGCAAGGATTCAATTTTACTGAGGAGTTTTTCATCACAATGCCCTTTAAGGTATTCAGTAAGTTTATTGATTCCTATTAATCTATCTTCTTTTACATATTTCCATAAACTTCCTCTCCAATCGTTTATCCCCAATGGCTCAATTAGTTGTTTAGCAGAAAAAAGTTTAGAATTTTCAACTTTTTCTTGTCTTCCTTTGACTCTTTTGCATTTTTGTAAAATCTGATTTATGTTGTCATTTAGAATAATGCAATTAACTCTCTTTTTTGTTCGTACAGACGGAAATATGCCTAGCCTTAAGCATGCGATACAAATTGCTTCGAGCATGTCATCCTCTTTTTTGTCAAGATAAACCTCAAGATATTTTTTTTCTTTGTTGAAGTGGCCATCCCCATCTATGAATCCTGCTAAGAAATCCTGCAAATAATCCGGTTTTATGGAGCTTGTTATTTCTACAATGTTCCGCTTAACATTATCTAATATCTGAGCAGGGTATGCCCTAGAGCATTCAAAAGATGCCGCACGCAAATTCCCAAACCCCCCTGGGCCATTAATTACAGCTCCTTCTTTAACATAATTTCTTAATTCAGCATTGAATAGTGCGGTAAAATTGGAGTTTACAGAAGAAATGAAATCAAATTTTTCAGGGATTAATTTTTGGGAAAATTTCACTCTCATTGGCCTGCCGCTTTCCCTTTTTACAATATGCCCATCGGAGAATATCGCTCCACTAAGGTACATTAATTTGCTTAAGTCTAATCCTAAATCTATATCCTTCTCTAAAGAAGGAATTTTGTCTAGAATAAATAATATATGGCCTTTTGAAATTAATTCTTGCAATAATTCTTCTTTTAAATTTGCTCCCCCCAGAGTTATCATCCTATGGTCAGGGGTTATTTTAATGCTATCTTCATTTCCTTTTCCTTCTTGTAGATACGGCACAATTTCTAACACCTTGCCCCTCCTTTTCATAGATCTTATGATTTTTTTCCATTCTACCTTTTTTGTTTTAGAATTTATGGACAATGTTTGTATATCATTTTCTTTCTTCAACAAGTCTTCAACATCTTTTAATTTCACAAATCCCTTATTTGTCAATATCTTTGCTTCCCCTTCTATACAAGTCATTCCCCCAGCATCTGTAACTATGGCATTTGATTTTTGCATCGTTATAACCATATCAGGATTAGTCATCTTAGTGACTAGGATGTCTCCCTTCTCTATTTTTGAAAGTTCGGTTAGGGAATTTATTATTTTCACTTTCCCATATGCTATTCCAGGGGATGCCCCAAGTCCATCAAGTATTGCTGTTCCCGATAGCTCTACTTTTTTAATTTCATTTTTGTATGTAGTGATTGGACGGGTCTGCACGATGTAAATATTTCCTTCTTCTATGGCCCATTCAATGTCCTGGGGAATTCCATAATGCTCCTCCAACTGCCTTCCATAATTTGCAATTTTCAAAATTTCCCTTACATCCAAAACTTGCTCATTTCTATTTTCTGGAGGGATTTCTGCAGTAATATTTTCTCCAAGCCTGTTTCTTGTCAGGAATATCGGTTTGTTTGCAATAAATGTCTCTTTTATTTGCATTGTTTTTTTATCAATAATGTATCTATCAGGGGCGATGGTTCCAGAAACTATGCCTTCTCCAAGTCCGAATACAGCTTCATGTACTATCTCTTCTTGGTTATTTGTTGAAGGATTTATTGTAAATGTGACTCCTGATTTGTCAGAGTTTATCATCTTCTGAACAATAACAGCAATATAAGTTGTTTCTTGCTTGAATCCTTTCTTTGCCCTGTAATAAATTGCTCTTGCTGTGAATAATGAAGCCCAACATTTCTTTACAAATTCTACAACCTTTGAATTCCCCTTTACATTCAAGAAAGTCTCTTGCTGTCCTGCGAAACTTGCTCCTTCTGAATCTTCTGCTGTAGCTGAAGACCTTATTGCTACGAATATTGAATCTCCTGAAGATTTGATCATGCTAAGAACATTTTGAGAGGCATTGGTCGCAACTTCCCTATTGATTCCAAGATCGGAATATGCCTCTATTATTTCTTCTGAAAGGGACTTTGGCATGGGTGTTGCAATTATGGTTTCTCTTATCTCTTTGGCCTTGCTTTCAAGCTGAGCAGTGTTTTCCATATCTATCTTGGAGATTTCATAGAGAAGTTTTTCTTTCAGTCCGGTTTGTTCTATAAATTCTTGATAGGCATTTGCGGTGACTATGAATGCTGGGGGAACTGGAAGTTTGAGATTATACATTTCT
>JAHJTO010000015.1 GCA_018829845.1 Nanobdellota archaeon | reverse complement strand
CATGCGCTTTGATAAGTGATCATCAATATGACTTGCCAAAAGCATTAGGGTTCATAAGAAAAATAGAGGATAAATACAAATTCAAAAAATCAGATAATTTCTGGGAAAGTGAATTGGGAAAACTTTCAAATGTATTAATTACCTAAATTTTCCCTAGTTTTTAACCACTACACCTAATTCTTTTAGTATCTTCTTCTGTTTTGGTTCTAAGGGCACATAAATGCTCCATTCAAATCCGCTCGAATTATCTTTTAGATTAATTTTGTATCCATGCTTTAATGAATTTAAAGCATCAACAGCAGAAATTTTTAATTTCTTTAATTTGAAATTCATAAGAGAAAGTATTGCGTAAGCCAGATAACAAATTTTTATATGTCCTTCAATATGATTACTTAACCAAACTCGAATAGGTCTTAAATTCAAAACTCCTTTAATATGCTTGAAGGCTCTCTCAACCATTTCCTTATCAAAATAATTTCTCACAACCTCTTCAGATGAATATTTTGTGTTATGATAAATCAAAGAATATCCGATGTCCGATGCACTATCCAAATCTTTGTTGAAGTTCAAAGACTTTTTCATAACTTCTAAAGAAGGATTATAAACAATAATTAATTTTCCTTTCATATAATCATAAGTTTTTATAAAAACTTCTGTATTTTTTAGCTTGACCCTATATTTTTTCGTGTAAATTTCATCTCGGTTTACTGGTAAAATAAAATCTTTAATAAGATTTTGATTCTTCTTCATACCTGCAATTATCTCAAACTTCAAGCCCAAAGCAACTTCAATATTTTCTTTAGAAAGCATGCCTCGGTCCATAATCATCGACGATATGCCTTTATTTTTTAATTCGATAGACATATCTTTGAATATGTCTATGCCTGAAAGATTTCCATGATACTTTTTATGAAATATAGGGAAGCCATTTTTGAATGAAACTGCTAACCCGATTTGAATTAATTTGCTTATCTTTTCATCTTTTCCTTTTCTCTTTTTTATATTAAAGTTTGTTCCAGAAAAATAAGTATCTGTTATGTCTATGATTGCAGATTCTTTGATGTTTTCATATGACTCAAAAACTGAAAACATTTCATCATTTATTTTATCAAAATCCTCTTCATTAATATCTGCAAGAGATTCATAAAGCTCTTTTACACTTGGAAGTGCTATCCCAAGAACATCCGGGATTTCAGTATATCTCATCCAATCTTCAAGTTTAGTTATGCTCCTTTTCTCAAGGAGTTGAGAGTAAGCCAAGGATAAAGCAGGTTTATGGGGGATCTCTTTCAATTTCAATTCTTCAGCAATTTTATCAATTGCCAAAACATCCAAACTTTGTTTTACATTTGTTGCTTGAATATCACTTGTTAAAACTCTTTTCACTGCTTTTCCATTTACTTCTCTTCCAAGATAGCGAATAAACTTTTGCCTAATTTTTCCATTTTCACGATAGCTTTTTACCTCTGCAAGATATACTTTTTCACCGACTTTTATCTTTCTAATAAATACCATTTGTAATGATTAATATAATCATTACAAGTATATAAGCATTTGGGTGTTACATTCGAGAGAAAGTGTAGTGACTAATTTTTAGGGAGAATTAGGGTATTTAAGAAACTGAAACTTCTTAAGAAATCAAGGAATTAGTACGCAAGGTAGGAGAGGCCATAGTCATATAAAAAATCAAGAGTTAAGATAAAAAACTGAACAGAAAATCCATAGATTTTCTTCAATCCAATGCCATAACAAGTAAATTTATACCTTTTTGAATTTAGAAATGGTCTCTATCAAGTCTACATGTCCAAGGAAGACTGATCTGCAACAGTATCTCTCTACTCCAAGATCATCCAAAACTTTCTTTGAATCTTCTCCTGCGGCGACACGCTGTTTATAGGTCTCCCAAAGATGGGCGATTGGCTTCCCGCAACTAAAACAACGCAGAGGCATAATGATTTTAATCTCCTATAAGTTTAAGCCCTCTTGAAGTTATTTCGAATCTATGGGGGTAACCCTTAAATGAAATAAGGTCAAAACTACTTAGTAAGCTTAATTCAGTGTAAATTTTGTTCTTTTTTAAAGCTTTCGCTATTTCTTTTTGTGTCCTATTTGGATTAATATGCATCTCTTTTAAGAGGAGCAAATATTCTTTAGGCCAATTACCCCCACCTTTACACATTATTTGTGTCAGATTTATTTTTTCCTTATTTTTAAGATAAGGCAATATTTTATCATAAAATTCATTTTTATTATATGTAATTATACACTCTCCGTCATATCGGTCAAACAACTTTAAGTTCTCTAAGAATTTAGAGTATATTTTGACTGACTCTAAATTCTGACAGGCAATTCTAAATGATTTGTTGTGTAATGAAACATTGCCCTCTGCATCAAATAATCCTGCAAAAAAAGCATATTTATTCTTGCTTATATCTAAAAAATCTTCTAAGTTGGATTGAAGATAATAAAAAAATGATGCGAGAATCCCATTAGTTGAATGCACAGACAAGACCCACCCCATTATTTCTTTATCAATTACAAATTTTTTATCATATTTCAATTTTGGTTCTTCCATTCTTTTAGTTATATAAAGAATTCTTTCAATATTTTGATAATGTTTAGATAAAAAATTTTGAGTAAAATTTATGATATCTTCATTTTTGTTGCAGATTCCAAATCTTTTACCTCCTGATCGATCCCCACACCACAATCCGAAAAAATACAAAAATTCATCATTAACTACAAACCTTTTTGGGAATTTTAGAACAAATTCTTTCTTTATTTTATTTGAATGGGTTATATAGCTTATTTCTATAAAATCCTTTTTATCTTTAACATAATTAAATTTTCTTGCACCAAAATTAATCAATTTTTGATATGCAGAAAACCATTTTTTAAATTCAATCTCTCCATTATTTAATATATCTTTTAATTTCGGAATTTCTTCTTTCCATTCTTTTAATTGATTATGTCTTATCTTTCTTCCTTTCTTTAAAAGTTTTTGATTCTGTTCATCTCGGTAATATTTAGATAATACATTAACTCTTAATTCCTTTTTTGAGATAATTAATTCTTTAAGAAATAGATTGATCAATTTTTCGGGCAAGGCGGAGACATATCCATTTCCATACGCTCTGAAAGAAGAATATGGAACATTCAATATCTGGCTTGCTTTTTCTGAACATCCAAATTTTAATTTTGCTCTTTCAAACATATCTATTATAAACCTGCTTTTTAATTTGAACATCAAATCATTCTTATAATTTCTAATAGGCATGCAAATACAATCATACTTAATTTTATATACTTTTCTATTTAAGATTATCTAATAGGTATTATCAAGTAACCTCAGCTAAATAACTAAAAAATATTAATAAAAAAGAAAAGTTTATCTATAGCTTGTCTGTCTTCTGGCTCTTGCCTTGGAATCGCCAGGCTTTCTCATTTCCTTTCTTCTGACATCAGCAACAATCATTGCTCTATCATAGGCAAGGAATGCAGATTTCAATTCAGCATTTTGAGTATATGCCACAAGTGCTCTTGCAATTGCAAGTCTTGAGGCTTCTATTTGTGATTCTGTTCCTCCAGATGAAACATTGACACTTATGTCTATCTTTTTCATGTCATCTTTTATTACATCTTCTGCTATTCTTATTGGTTCAAGAATCAAAAGTCTTCTAAGATTGTTTAATGTATGGAGAGGCTTGTGATTTATTCTTATATCTCCTTTTCCTTCCCTTATTGTTGCTCTTGCTATGGCTGTTTTTCTTTTTCCAGTAACAGTCAAAATCTTGGCTTTTACAGTTTTGACTTTCTTTGTTCTTTCCTTAAATTCATTCTCCATTGTTTCTTTTTTCTTTGCCATGCTTAGAAATTCTCCTTGTCAGACTGAATTTCTGGCATGTTAAAAATTTTATTAATTTTTACCATTTTTATATTAATTTTGAAAGCTGACTAAGGGTCATATATCTTCCCTTCATGGTTTTCTTGAAACTTAATTTTTCCTTGTCCTTAAACTCAAAAGGAACCCCGTTGAAGCATTTCACATTGGCAAAAACTTCTCTTGCTCTTGGCTTTGGCCATGGCAACATCCCCCTTATTGATCTTCTCATCATTCTTTCAGGAACCTTTGAGCCATATGGTCCCTTTTGAGAAGTTCCGCCATAACTAAGCTTGATTTTGTATGTTGCAATCAATGCCTGTCTAGGGCCCGTTACAATCGCCTCATTGCAATTTACAATTACAACTTCATTTGCAAGAAGCACTTTCTTAGCAGCATAGCTTGCAATTCTTCCAACGACACCCATTGTTGCATCTATTATTATTGTTTCCATTTTTATACAATTATTTTAACTCCCCTGCCATCTTTATTTGATTCCATTAATTCCTTGATTGTGACTATTTTGCTTCCCTTCATTTTTTCTTTCGCATTGTTTGAAATCATGAATGCTGCAAGCGTGATCTTATGCTTCATTTCTCCATTTGCCAAAACTTTTCCAGGAACAACAACAATTTCTCCCTCTTTTGTTTCCTTGCTTAATTTTTCAAGATTAACTTCTGGCATTTCTCTTGTTGGTCTTGTCAACCAATATGCAACATCCATCCAGAAGTTGCTTTTCTTAAGAGCATCAACTAGTAATTTCAATTCAGGGTTTGTCTTTTTATCTGCCCGTTGCTTTATTGTTGTTTTGCTTGCTTTCATTTTGTTTTCCTTTCTTCCTTTTTGAGGAAGGTGATTGTTAGGAAACCCCGGTTTCCTACAGATGCAGGGAACAGGAATCGAACCTGTGAAGGCACTAAGCCACGTGGTCCTTAGCCACGTCCGTTAGACCGCTTCGGTATCCCTGCGCAATCTTATGCTTAAAAACCCCCAAAAGGTTTTTGGCATGACGGAAAACTCCTGTTTTCCCATCATTTAATCTTTGAAGCTTCCTTTAAAAATTCTTTTATGTTCTTATCAAGAACTTCGCAAGCCTCAATGAATATTTCCTTAGGCCGAAGCTGCCCCCAGCTTTCTATCTCGAATATAAAATCTTTCTCACTACCCTTAACTTTAATCTCTTCCTTTCCACTATCTCTGCACGCTTCAACACATGCCTCACAAAGATCACAGTTTGTAAGGTTCTTTATTCCCAATTTTCCTTCAGTGTTGTAAACATCTTTAGGGCAAGCCCTCATGCAATCCTTAACAGACTCTACATTCTTTGGCAATTCTATTATCGGAAATTCTCTAAACCACATAAGTCCGGGTGAAAATTTAACATGATCTATTCCTCTTCCTAATTTAGCTTCAGCAACTAATTCAACTTCCTGATCTTTCTGTAAAAGTACAAGGGGCATATCTGGATACAAAATATTCACAGTTTTTCCCTTAAGTTCTCCAGCCTTAACCATTCCGCCACTAACACTCAAAGTCAAATTTACCGTGCATTTTGCACATCCTTTTCCCTTGCATGAGCATTCATCTTGAACAGTAAAATTCTTTTCATATTTCAAAGGCAATAATCCGATTCTATGCGCTAATATCTCATCACTTAATGCAGAATCATTCTTTGAAATTTCAACAGTATCTACGGCAAGGACAGGAATCTCATCGCAGCTTCTCCTTATGGCATTCGCTATAGAATTATTTATGTCCTTGACTACAAATTGCAATTTACTGTCGGTTGAATTCAATACTTCCATATTATACTCTTCTTCCCCTCTTTCCACCAGCGACTTTTGGTCCGCCCCTTGGTATTGCAGTGGTATCAAGGATATTTAAAATTTTCAATCCCTCTCTATCAAAACTTTTTACTGCAGCATGTGAGCCTGGTCCAGAAGTTGTTGATCCGGGAGAGGATTTTATTCTAATATAAATTGATGTTACCCCTAATTCTTTTATTATCTCTGCAGCTCTTTTTGCGGCGAACATTGCTACTGTTGGAGTAGCTTTTAATCTTGATTGTTTTGTTATTCTTCCTCCAGAAACTTGGGCAAGAGTGTTGTTTGCCATATCAGTTACATGAATTATTGTATTATTGAATGTTGAATGTATATAGACTATCCCCGTCACATTTTTCTCTTTCCTATCACTTTTTCTCTCCCCCATCTTTACTTCAAGTTGAGGTTCTTTTGTTTTTTCTATCTCCATTTTTGCTGGAAAATCCCTTGTATTTTCAGCACTAGGAAATTCAGCAGATTTTCTGTGTCCAGGAATTGTCTTCAATTCCTGAGCAGCGCCAGAAGCCTTGCTTCCAAGAGTCTTTTCTTCCTTCTCACTCATTTTTAATCTCCCTAGTTTTTACTTCTTCCATTACTGATTCCTTCTTTGCTTTTGGCTTTGATGGAACTATCTTGATCATCTTTTCTTCAGCAACTGCAACAGAATATGAGGGGATATTTACTATTCTATCTCCAACCATGACCTTTCTATGAGTTATCATCTGTCTTGCTTCCTTGGCAGTGTGTGAAAGTCTTTTTTTGAAAACCAAAGTCTGAAGTCTTCTTCCAACTAAATTTTCTCGAGTCATTGCAAGAACATCATCAATCTCTGCATTAGCCTTAATTAATCCCTTCTTTGCAAGTCTTTCAATGAATGCATCTTTATCTTTTGGATCTGCAGTGATAAATCCTTTTGCTTGATTTCTTATTTTTTTAATTGAGAATTCTATCTTCCATATCTCCTTCTTATTCTTCAAGCCATATTTTTCCATAAAAACATTTTCATCATCTATTCTTTCTTTATCGAAGAGTCTAAGGGGTTGTGCCCATCTTTTCTTTTGTCTTCTTATTCCGCTTGACATGCTTAGAAATTCCTCCCCATTTTATTGAATTTCTGGCATGCTTCGAAATTTTTAATTTCGTACACACTAGGAAATCTTGTTTCTTCGTGTGTCAAAAATTTCTTATTTTTTATCATTTTATTTTTTCTCCAATTATTTTATTATTTCTTCTTATCACTCTTAGCAGCAGTTTGAGCCTTGGCTTCCTTGCTCTTTGCAACCCCTACTGAAGATCCGTGTCTGAAGTGAGATTTTGTTCTCTGCCCTCTTACTGGCTGGCCCGTTGCATGTCTCCATCCCCTATATGATTTCATTTTTTTCATGGCCCTTATATCACTTTCTCTTGAATAATCAAGATCATTTGTAAGTAGATGTTTGGATTCTCCAGTTTCAGTATCCTTTCTTCTGTTCAACATCCATTCTGGAACCTTTGGATTTTTTATGAACTCGCTGATTGCACTCATTTCTTTTTCATTCAGATCGCTTACTTTCTTTTTCTTGTCTATTCCCAATGATAAGCAAACAGCATTTGAAAGTGCAAATGAAATTCCTTTTATTCTAGTCAACCCAGGATATACTGAAGCATTTCCAGAAATGTCTGTTCCCTGTATTCTTATAAGTGCCTCTGTAAGCTGTTCCTCTCTATGTACTTCTGGTTTCTTCTGTCCGAAACCCTTCTTTTTCTTTTCTTCTATTTTTTCTTCCGCCATGCTAAAAAAATCTCCCTTCCATGCCGATTTTTTGGCATCCTGAGAATTTTCTGAATTCTTGGATACTTGAAATTCTTATTTCTTCGTGTGACATAAATCTCTGATTTTTTATCATTTTTTCTATATTTTATTTTTTATTGTACCATATTTAAATCCATCAGTTTACGAATAACTTAATCTTAACAACTTCGGTCAATTCTTCCATCATTTTTTTCTCAATTGCCTTTCTCGGGTCAGGAATTGACTTGATTCTGTTCTTAATATCCTCAAATGACTCAAAAGGTTTGTTCTCCCTTTCCTTTATAAGGTCTTCCATGTGCTTTTTTCCAAAACCAGGAAGCAATTCAAGCTGGTGCATCCGAGTATTCATTGGTTGGGCATTATTAAAGAAGTCAACAAATTTCTTCTCCTGTTCACTTACTGTTTTCTTTATGAAATCATCAAGTTCCATCTTTGCGGTCTCAGTCAGCTTATCCTTGGGCAATCTCCCTAATATATATGCAATTTTATCTCTTTTTCCCATTCCTATGTAAACTTCTTCCTTTAATGTTAATGCTATTCCTCTTCTAGGAACAAGTTGAAGCAAAGTGAAATTTTTTGTTCCGATGGCCTGGGCTATTGGGAGCATTTTACTCTCTAAAGGGTAGCCATGTGGCAAAAAGTCTAAAACAACTGCTATTTCTTCTTTGTTTTCCATATTTACCTAACCTTTAGTTTTTCAAGTATAGAATTAATTTCTTCCATCTCCAATGAGAAATCTTCTCCTATGAATATCTTTCTTAAATCTTCAGCATCTTCAGGCATTAAATCAACGATCTTTGCGATATGTTTCTCCTTAAGCTTTTCATTGTTTAATCCCCTTATTGCATCTTTCAAAGCCTCTGCCTTTTCATATTTCATCTTTGAGAACTTTTTGATGTACTCAAGAGTGTTTGCAGCCGCATTATTCTCTTCAAGTTGTGGAAATTTCTCTAGAATTTCTTTAATTTCTGCGAGATTGAGGGCTTTTGTATTCTTTATCATGCTGAAAAATCCTCCCTGGATTTTTGGCATACTAAAAATTTCTTAATTTTTACCATTTTTGACCTAATTTGAAAGCTTTTTTAAATTTATCTTTTTGGCAGTAATTCTCTTTATATTCTTGCCGTCATAGAAACCAACCACATATCCTTCCCCCCTTTTCTCGACTATGGTTCCGGTTCTTCCCTGCATTCTTACAGGAAATGATGTTTTGAAAGAAAGATCCCTGACCAACGCTACTTTGTCTCCCACATTTAGGGTTGAGAAAAGCTTGCTCAAACTAAGCTTTCCTCGCTGTTTTACAAGTTTTTGTTTTAACATGCTGAAAAATCCTCCCGGGATTTTTGGCATCCTAAGAATTTTCCGAATTCTTGAATGTCCTGAAGCAAAGCTTCAGAGCATGACAAAAACATTTTTTTGTTTTTTATCATTTTTTACTCCAATTGGATATTTTGAACATTTCCCTACATTGACTTTTGAATTTTATGTTCCAATTCAGCCAATATCTTATCACAAACCATGGATAATGCTATGTAAAGATTCCACTCCGTGACATCAGATTCAAATTTTCCCTGTCCGAAGATAGCAAAAGCATTTACTTCGTGTTTAAAAGTCTTTCCATGCTTATGTTGCCTTAAAGAGATCTTCATTTCATGATAATCTCCGAGGAGACTCATCTTTTTAATGTAATTGCTAACTATCTTTTTTACTACCTCTTGTTCTGATTCATCAAGCACATCAAAACCTACAAGGGCAACATTTCCTTTAAGTCCGCCATCATGGTTATTTCCACTAATTGCATCCTTAACTCCGCTGCTATTGTCTAATAGATTTTTATCTTTCATTTTCACTATTGCCTATAAAAAACTATCGAAAACCGCTTTAAAAATCTTTCCCAAACTACAGTTGTTTGAACTAAAACTTATTTTTTGCTTTTAATTCGGCTTCTTTTATATCGACGTTAAATACCTTATACGAGGCCATTACTTTCTCTAAAACATTTGTTATCTTTTTTTTGTTCTTATTTT
>JAHJTO010000014.1 GCA_018829845.1 Nanobdellota archaeon | reverse complement strand
TCTTATGTTCTATTTGAATATTTGTTCTTTGTTCCATACACAATATATACACAACTACTATTTATATACTTTTCTATACCCCAATTCATCCATAACCTAATTGAGATTCAGGATATGGACTTCTTGGAGATGAGGTTAAAATGTGTATCTGAAATTACGAAGATTTTCATTTTTCCAACAGCCATTTCCATGCAGGAATAACCTTAATTTTATTCTTTCCTGTAACAATCTCCTCTTCCTGATTCTTAGTGATTATCAGCAGATTATCACAATCAAACTCCTCGCTTGCCTTGACAATAGACTTAATCTCTCTTTCTCGAGTAACAAAATTATCCAAATCATAACAAACTTGGATTAATTTCTTGACTTTTTTACCTTCAGTTATTAGGAAATCAACTTCTTCTTTTATGGTATTCTGGTAATAAGAGATATTGAATTCCTTCCTTAAAAGCTCTGTAAATACTAAATTTTCTAATAGCCCCCCCTTATCATCTATTTGATTTACTCTAAGCAGCCCATTATCTATAAAGTATATCTTGGGAAGAGACTGAGCCGCTTTTTTATATGACAGATTAAATTTTCTCAATGGAAAAACAAAAAATGCATCTTCAAGATAGTGGAGATAGTTATAAAGCACATTCTTACCTACTTTAATATTTTGTGATTTTAGATAATTATAAAATTTATGAACTGAAAATTCCTTAGATGATAAAAGAGCTTTTATAAGAAGTTTCATGGCCGAGATATTCCTAATTCCATGTCTTTCTATAACATCTTTCAATATGGCTGTATCAAAAATATCTCTTAAAATCTTCTCTCTTTGCTCGCTAAACAAAACCGCCTCTGGATAACCCCCCCAGTTAAGATAGTCGTCAAAATGATTTATTAGCTTAGATTTTTCTTCAGATGAATAATAAGGAACACTTTGTGTTCCTGTTATGCCAGAAACCTTTGGTTTCTCAGCATAATACTTATCCTGGCTAAAACCCTTAGCACTTAAATATTCCCTAAATGAAAAGGGAAAAACAGTATAAGACAAGTTTCTGCCACCCATTGCAGTGGCAATTTCCTTGCTCAATAATTTTGCAGATGATCCTGATAGAAAAACCTTTATCTCTTCATCTAAACAAGTTCTTACAAATTTTTCCCACTGGCTGACATTTTGAATCTCATCTAAAAAAAGCCAAATTGTTTTTTTCTTATTCTGCGGGAAAAGGCTGTAGTACACTTCTAGAAGGTTGACTAAGTCGGAATAATTCAAAACCCCCAAATCTGCTCTTTCTAAATTGATGTAAAGTGTCTTGTCACGACCATTTTTCTCAATTATTTGTTTAATTATCAAGAACATCTCATAGGTTTTACCTATCCTTCTGGGGCCGATTATGGAAATTGCTCTTTTTATTGCAAAGTCTGGACTAATTAGGTTTTCTCTTTCAACCAAGTAGGGTAGTTTTTGGCCTTGCCAGTCTTTGATTATCTCAGCCCACTTTTCTTTGTTTATCATCGTATTATATATGAAGAAACTATTTATAAATGTTTCCCCATAAAAAATACACTAAAATAATTGATTTTTTGATCAACTATTGAATAATTTAGATTCCTCGTCTTAAACTTCCCAACTTCTTGCAAATAGGGCAATTATCATCAAATTCTCTCTTTTCAAATTTGCAGAATACGCTATTTTTGATTATCTCATTAAACTCTTTAAATTTCATCTCTTTTGTCTTTAAACGGCCAATTATCTTTTGGATATTTTCTTCGCATCTTCTTTCATATTCTTCTTTAGGAAGCTCAAATTTTTTGCATTTCCAACAGTGCATAGCAAAATACATTCCTTTTAACCTTTGTAAAGGCCATTTTAGTCTTTCTTTTTTTATCATACTTCATCCGATTTTATTTATCTATAATTATACTCTCAGGACTCCAATTCTTAGGAATAGCATATTTCTCATCTAAAATTGTAGCAGAGTTTATTCTCTCTACTGCAAAGGTTCGCTCCTCGTCTCTCAAGTGACAAAAAGCAATAATAGAATTTATGTGAATTTGATAGATATCGATTATTTTTGTGGTAAACTCATCTGAATGCAGACCGTAATATCTTATTTTGACTTTTCTCTTTTCATCAAATGCCTTCTGTAATAAGTTTCGTATTTCAGACTTGTCTCTTACATAGACTTTTCTCTTTTCTGGAGATTTTAGCCTTTTTATTATGCTCTTTATCTTTTTACTTGAACTATTTGATAATTCTCTAACAATTTTATCAACATCCGTTTTCGTTAAATAAACCATAAATCCGCATAATCTGGTCTTGCTAATAAATCTTTATTGCTTCCACTAATATTGAACCAAAGAAGATGATTCTCATTTTGAGAATAGAATAAAAAATCCCTTTCTCCTGTCGAGAATTAGCTGAGAAAATCTTTAATTTTCTGGCGATGCCTGGAACTTTGTTTCAGAGCACGAACTCGAATTTCATCGTTTTTCTTGTTCATCAGCTATCTTTAGGGAAAGGTGATTGTCAGGAAAACCGTTAGGTTTTCCTACACTGCGAACGATGCGTATTAACCGTTACACCACAGGCCCGAGACTACATAAAAATTATCAATTAAAAAGTTTTTACTTCTCAGAATGCTCTTACAAACCACACCCACATCATCGCAACCAAAATCAAAATCATAATCCAATTCATTATCTTGAAAATTAGCAAAGCTTTCTTCTTCCTTTTTGTTATAGAAAGTGCGCTAAGATAAAAGAATCTTCCTCCATCGAAGATTGAGAACGGAAGCATATTAACCATCATTACGCTGAAGTTTACCAAAACAATCCAGTAAAATAAGTTATATATGAAGATTATAAGATTGCCATTTGTCCCATCCCATTTAGGCTCATAGTAGGTGAATGGATCTTTAACCATAAAAAATGAAATCACTTTTCCAACCAATCTTTGATTCAATTTCATATAAGCTATTCCAAGATATGCTTTAGAAGAATTTGTAGAATCGCTTCCAAGTATCAGGGTGTAATTCCCAGTAGTTGTTTCCACAGTAATTTCATCCCCGGGTTTAAATTCAGAAAGTGATTCCCCAATATCATCAATAACATTAATTTCATATTCCCTGTCTTCAGATGAAATTTTTTGTATTATCCCACTTAGATTTGCATTATAGGCCGGACTGCCGTCATAGAGAACGAGCTGGCTGACATTATTATTGATCAATTGAAGATCCACAATCCCCGAATCTCCAAAATAACTTTTATTGTCCACCATAAATTCAAACTGAGTAATATTATCCATCCTGAGTTTTCCATAATCTTCATAAAGATTATTCACAGGCAGCCCATTAATCCCGTATATTTCGGAGATGTTTACTGGATTTATTGCATACATATTGAAAACAACCCCTTGGGGATGATAAGTGGCCATAAAGAACCCATTCATCATAAGAAGGAAAAAGAATGCCATAACCAGATTTGCAAATGATCCTGCAGCAAGAATAGAAAGCTGAGATTTTATAGGCTTCTTAGCCATTTGCCCCTCATCTACTTCAACAAATGCTGCGAGAAGAGGGCCTATGAATCCAAATCCTGTTGATTTTAACTTAACATCATTCAATCTTGCAAAGATCCCATGGGCAAATTCATGCCCTATTGCGATTATTGCAATAACAATTATCCAATATGTAAAATAAAATGGTGGGAGGAAATCTAATTTGAACAATTCAGGCATATATGGGATGAGCGGGATTATTGGTGCGATTCTTGGAACAACTGCAGAATCAAACATTAGCTTAACTAAATAAACCAGGAAGAAAATAGACAATGCCATCATAATATATCCAAATACTATTACTATATCGCTAAGGAAATTTAGAAAACGTGGATATCTTTTTCCAATCTTGTCTATAGTATCAAGGCCCATTTGGGTCTTATACAAAAACACAATCTTTGATTCTACCTCAACATTTTTTCTATTTTTATATAAAAATAATGCGGTTCCTACAAGGAATAAAACAAGAAATATTATATCATAAAAAAGAAAATTCATACATCCTCACTTCTTTCTTACCGGTCTAAAGATTTTGCAATTGCATCTTCTGCATTTGACCTTTTTCTCAATGATTTTTCTAGCATCAGATCTAATTTTTGTGCTGCATCTTTTGCATACAAACACGTTCTTGAATAATCTTGCCTGTGCTGCGGGTATTTTTGTTGCCATAGTATATTATAATTAAGCGGTTATTGCCCTCTTTATAACCTTGAGACCTTCTATGTCCCAATATTCTACCTGTATCCCTTCTTTGATCTCTGCCTGTAATTCTTCAGGTATTGGGAGAACGATGGTTTCAAATGTTTCAACATCCATCATATTAGCATCATTTCCAGAAATTGATATTATCTGGCCTTTTCTTTTGTCAATATTTGGAACTTCAAGTCTTTCATGGCCCGGCTTCAAAAGAACTCTTTTCTTTCCATCTATTATCCCTATAGCATCTATTCTTGCCTTCATTGCTCCGTGCTTCCCAGTCTTACTAAGGTCCTGAGTTCTTACTGTGCAAGGCACACCATCAACCATTATGTTGACTCCAGGCTTTGCTTCAGTTGCACAAATTATCTTTAGTGGCATTTAAATTTCCTATTTCGAAATGCAAGAAGCACAATAGATCGCTTCTAAACATGTCTGTTCAAGAAAAAGATGGTTTATAAATTTTTGTTTGAAAGAATTCTTATCAAATAACTTTAAATATCTCTTTTACATCTATCAGATAATGAACAAAAGATTGGCAAATTTTATAACCATATCTGCATTTTTCTTTTCTGTTTGGATAATTTCCCTATTAATAATGATATTTAATTGCTCTGATATGGGCTGCAGCATAGGCATATTATCAATAACTTACTTGATTCTTCTAGTATTTATCCCCCTGTTGATTATAATGCTCTTTGCAACTGGGATGACTGTACGTGGATGGTCTTTATTTTTTGGATCGATTTCTCTGTTGTCTCTTTTAGGACTATTCGGGATCTTGATTTTTCGGGATCCCTATGGAGGTACACTATACATTCTGCTCCCAGTATCAGCAATAGCAAGCGCAGGATTTACAATTTATTTTTATTTTAAAAAATAACTCTAATTCTAGCAAATTTTTCATAATCCCCACAAACATTTAAAAACATTCCAAATTAAATTTTAAACATGGCCCTAAAGAAAAATCAATTCATTGAAATAGATTTCACAGGGAGAGTTAAAGATACAAATGAGATCTTTGACACAACCAATCAGAAGGATGCGAAATCAATGGGGGCTGACAAGGTAAAACCTCTTATTCTTTGCATTGGAGAAGGCATGCTTCCAGAAAAATTCGATGCAGCACTTGAAGGAAAGGAGATAGGAAAAGAATATTCTCTTGATCTCAATCCAAAGGAGGCGTTCGGAGAAAGAAAGAAAGATCTCGTAAAGATGCTTCCACTTAAGATTTTCACAGACAAAGGAATAATGCCCTACAGAGGACTAATGCTCAATCTTGATGACATGATAGTGAGAATAGGCGCAGTTTCAGGAGGAAGAGTTATCGCAGATTTCAACAATCCCCTTGCAGGAAAATCCATAATTTACACATTCAAAATAAACAAAATCGTGGAAGACAAGAAAATCCAGATAGAGGCACTTCTTGAAAATATGCTTAAGATTGATGCATCCAAGGTGAAAATTGGACTTGAAGGAAAAAAGGCGACCATAGAATTTGATCTGAAGGAGAACGAATTCAAAATATTAAATGCAATAGTAAAGCCCTTTTCTGAAAAAGTGAAAAGCCTTGTCGACGTTGAACTTGAGATAAAGAATAAGGAAAGCAAAAAGTAGCAATAAACAATACTAAACTTTATAAAGTTCCCAGAGTATTTTAAAAATGATAAGAAATGCAACGCATTTCTGTCGCACTGAGGAATAAAATTCTCGGTGTGCTGAAAGCTTCGCTTTCAAGCATATCAAAAATCCTTCCAGATTATTGAGCATATTAATAAAAAAGAGTGAATAATGGCAGAACTAAAAATAAGTCAAAGCGAATCTACAAGAGAAATAGATATGGAATTAGAGGAAATACTCTCAAGGCAGAAAGCAAAAATAAAAGTTTTTGGGGTTGGAGGAGGAGGAGGAAACACTCTTTCAAGAATGAAAGAGCTTGGAATAAAGGGGGCAGAAATGATTGCAGTAAACACTGATGCCCAAGATCTTCTTTATACCTCAGCAGATCATAAAATCCTCATAGGAAAACAACTTGCTAACGGAACAGGAGCAGGAAGCAATCCAAAAGTCGGAGAAGAATCTGCACATGAATCAGAACATGAAATAAGAGAGAGACTGCAAAATACAGACATGGTATTCATAACATGTGGACTTGGAGGAGGAACGGGAAGCGGAGCAGCCCCAGTTATAGCAGAAGCAGCAAAGAAAGCAGGAATTTTAACAATTGGCGTCGTAACGATGCCATTTTCAATTGAAGGAAACAAAAGATATGAAAATGCCATTTATGGTTTGGAAAGGATGGAAAGTTTCACAGATACCTTGATAGTGATTCCAAATGACAGGCTTCTTGATCTTGCCCCAGAATTGCCTCTGCACACCGCATTCAAGGTTGCAGATGAAATACTAACAAATTCCGTAAAGGGAATAACTGAACTTGTCACAAGGCCCGGACTTGTAAACTTGGATTTTGCAGACATCAAAACAGTAATGGTTGGCGGAGGGGTTGCATTGATTGGTGTAGGGGAAGCAGATTCTCAAGATAGGGCCCAGGAAGCAGTTGATAAGGCCCTGGAAAATCCACTTCTCGACGTTAAAATTGATGGGGCTACGGGAGCACTTGTAAATATCATAGGCGGATTAGATTTGAGTTTGAAAGAAGCAAAACAAGTAATTGAAGCTGTGAACAAAAAGCTGAGCCCAGATGCAAAATTAATATGGGGGGCCCAGATAAGTGAAGATATGGATAAAACTTTAAAAGTCATGCTCATTGTTACTGGAGTGAGATCTCCACAGATCATGGGAAGTGACGAAACAACCCTTGACAAAAAACAAAGAGAGATTTCTAATGAACTTGGAATAGAGTTTATCGAATAAAAATGTGGGACCAATTTAAAGAATTCACGGCCAAATGCGGAAGGGTATTAGTAGTAATGAGAAAACCCACAAAACAAGAATTCAAACTTGTCGCTCAAGCAGCAGCACTTGGCATGCTTTTAATGGGCGCAATAGGATTTTTTATCTCAATGGTCGTGAAATTAGTCTTCTAAACAGAAATTTTTCAAATTAGAAAGGTTAATAAATACATTTTTATCAGCTATTTTATAAGTTTCGAACATTTTTTATAAAAAATGATTTTTATCATAAAAGTTTCTGCGAACAAAGAAGATCAAGCAGTAGACCTAATCAGCGATAGAGTCTCAAAGAAAAATCTTAATGTATATTCCATCGCAAGACCGCATGGTTTGAGAGGATATATTCTCATGGAAGCTGATACAAGAGAAACAATAGAAGAGGCATGCTTTGATCTCCCCTATGTCAAGAGCATGTTGCCAACCACCGTGGAATATGATGAAATTAAAAATATGATCGAGCCAGAAGTCACTTCAATGAACATAGAGAAGGGGGACATCGTCGAGATCATTGCAGAGCCATTCAAAAAAGAAAAAGCGAAAATTATAAGAATAGACAAATCGAAAGAAGAAGTTGTCGTGGAGCTTTTGGAAGCCACAGTCCCTATCCCGATCACAGTAAAAATTGACAATGTCAGGGTCATAAGAAGGGAAAAGGACGAGGACAAAGAAGAATGATAAAAAATAATAAATTTTTTGCATGCCAAAAAACCAGGGAGGTTTTTTCAGCATGATAGTAAAATTAATCGCACAGGCAGGAAGCATGAAGCCAAACCCTGCACTAGCTCAGAAGATGGGTCCGCTTGGCATGAACATGGGAAAAATAATCAGTGATGTAAATAATGCTACAAAGAGCCTTGCAGGGATGAAGATCCCAGTAACTCTTGACATCAACACAAAGACAAAAGAAGTAAAGGTAATGGTTCAGCAGCCATCCACTTCAGAACTTCTTAAGAAAGAATTCGGAATAGCAAAGGGTTCTGGCCAGCCTCAGAAATTCAAATCCGCAAACGTTCCAATTGAAACCCTTATAAAGGTTGCAAAAGAAAAACAATCTCTTGAGAAAACATTGAAATCCTCATTGAAAACCGTAGTGGGATCTTGCAGAAGTCTTGGAATTTTAATTGAAAGCAAAGAACCTTCTGAAATCACAAAAGAAATCGAAAGCGGAGTTTATGATAAACTTATAGATCAAGAAAAGACCATGCCTTCTCCAGAGAAGTTGACAGAATTGAAATTTTTCTTCGACAAGATCCAGAAGTCACAGGAAGAAATAAAGAAGAAGGAAGAAGAAGAGAAGGCAAAGGCAGAAGAAGAGAAAGCCGCAAAGGCAGCCACTGCCGTGGGAACAGCCACTGCTCCTGGAGCAGTTCCAGTTGCAGCAAAAGTGGCAGAACCTGCAAAGAAGTAGCAGTTAAAATCAAAGTTTTAAGTATGCCGAAAATCCTCGAGATTTTTAAGCATAGTTAAATATAAAAATCGACCATGGGTTTCAACCTTGCGGGGCTGTAGTCCAACTTGGTAAGATTCGAGGTTTGGGACCTTGCGATCTGGGTTCAAATCCCAGCAGCCCCATTCACGATCAACAGGATTTGAACTGCGGTTCATGCTTCGAAATCGAAAGATTTCGGGCAGCCCAGAAATTGCAAAGCAATTTCTCAGGCAATCCCAGCAGCCCCATTCACGATCAACAGGATTTGAACGATCGAGAGATCTTCAATCATATCAAAAAATGAAAACAAAAAAAATAAGTCATGCCGGAAGATTTGGAGTAAGATATGGTAAGACTATAAGAGAAAGATTCAATGCCGTACAAGACAAGCAGAAAAAGAGGCAAAAATGCCCTTTCTGCACTAAACCTAAGGTAAAAAGATCTGCAAAAGGAATCTGGAGATGCCTTTCATGTAAAAATGTATTCACTGGAGGAGCTTACTACTTAAACGAATAATAAAATGGTAACTTACAAATGTTTTAACTGTGGAAAGCAGGTTTCTGACAAAGCCTTAGACAAAAGATTTACTTGCCAGCACTGCAACTCCAAGATATTTCTAAAGCCAAGAAAAAAGACTGTCAAGGTCAAGGCTATATGAGTAAATAATGGAAAAAATAAACGAGAATATTGCAAAGAAGATTCAAGAGCTCCAGATAATAGAGCAGACTCTTCAAGGTCTTATGATGCAAAGACAAACATTCCAATTAGAATTAAATGAGACTCTTTCTGCAATAGAAGAATTGGCAAATGCAAAAGATGATGTTTACAAAATCGTAGGCCAAATCATGATAAAATCCAAAAAGGATTCTTTGGACAAAGAAATGAAAGACAAAAAGAATCTTCTTGAACTTAGAGTAAAAAATTTAGAGAAGCAGGAAGATTCTTTCAAAAAAAGACTTGAAAAATTGAGAGAAGAAGTAATGAAAGAAATTAAGTGAAATTGGTGAAATTGAATAGAAATGTTTATAAAGTTAGTATTGTAAAAATTAATTATGCTTAAAAATGCCATGCATTTTTGGCATCCTGGAAAACCAGAAGTTTTCGGGATGTCATGAAGCAAAGCTTCAAAGCATAACAAAAATTGCAAAACAATTTTTAATTATTACTAAAAAATGGGAATCATGTCAAAAATGTTTGGAAAGGGGGAAACTCCTTCTGAAGAATACATTGAAATAGACATCAACAGAGATGTTGGAAAAAAAGCAAAAATCGTCGTGAGACCTTTTGTTTTGAAGCAATTCGAAGATGTCAACTCAATCCTTGAAGTGTTGAGAGAAGGCTACACAATCGCTTTGATCGACATTAGACAGTTGAGAGAGAAGGACATTATAGAGTTGAAGAGAGCAGTTTCAAAGCTTAAGAAAACTCTTGACGTTTTAGAGGGTAGCCTTGCAGGTTTCGGAGAGAATGTGTTGATCGCAACGCCTTCTTTTGCAAAAATCTACAGGGGAGAAGCCCCTAAGGTCGAGAAGATAACGAAGATATAAGCCGCTTTTTCATATTTATTGTTTTTTTTATCTATTCTTTCTATCTTCTTTCTAAATTAGTTTAACATAAGTTCTTAATATAGCCATCATTTTGGCAAATTTTAAATAGCGCCCTAATCCCTTTTCTACATGAAAACGCTTTATCTTGAGGCTAGAAAGAAGAATTTGGACCTCCCCAGCTATGACTTCTCCAAACTGCCTAAAAAAGTGGGACTCCTATATACTATACAGTTCAAACCATTCATGCAGGAAATCAAAGATGCTCTTGAAAAGGAAGGAAAAGAGGTTATTCTTGGACAGGGTGCTAGGGCAAAGCATAAAGGACAGGTATTGGGCTGTGATGCGGGGGCAGCTATATGTATAATAGACAAGGTGGGCTGCTTCCTTTTTGTAAGCTCTGGAAAATGGCATGCAAAAAGAATTGTTCTATCCCTTCCAAAACAAAAGCCATTCTTCATGCTTTCAGGAAACGGTTTGGAATCCATAGGCGCAGAGGATCTTAAAAAATCAAGGCTTGCCCTGCAAAAGAAATTCTATTTTGCAGAAAGGTTTGGCATTCTTGTTTCAACAAAGCCCGGCCAAGAGAACATGAAAGACGCAATTGTCCTAAAGGAAAAACTGGAAAGGGCTGGAAAGAAGGCATTTATTTTCATTTCAGACATGATTGATTCTTCTGAATTTGAAAACTTCAAAATAGATCTTTGGATAAATACTGCCTGTCCAGGTCTTGCTTTTGATTTTCCAAATACCATCAATTTAGAAGAAATAAAAGAGCTAGAATTCTAAATTTCCGTCGACAAAAGAAGGAAGGTTGATTATCAAGGCAACATTGGTTCCCATGCAAAAAAGAAAAGTTTAAATAGTGCTGTAACTCCGAAATTACATCAAAATGAACAAGACATTTATCACAATTTTGACTGCATTGATGTTGGTATTCTCTTCAGCATTAGTTTTGGCCGATCCAAGCGTAAGCGTTTCCTGGACAACTGGGGCCGCAAATCTTTATCAAGAACAATCAAGAACACTTGTAGCAAACATCACAAATAATGGAAATGTTACTGTAGATGTCAATATTTTCATGAATTTAAGTTCTCTTGGACTTGCCTCATTCAATCAATCAGTAGGTCCATTGGATGTGAATGCTTCAACTACTGTAAGCATTCCAATAAATACTTCAGATGACACAAATGTCGGCCCTTATATACTTACTCTTTCACTAAATGCAGTAGACCCTTCAAATTCTTCAGCAAACTATTCTACAACTTCACCACAGACATTCTCAGTTTTATACCCATTCTGTGAAGACATTACCAGTATGGGTGATTCCCCAATATCGCTTCATGACATTAAGAATAGGAAAAATATTGATGGAAAAGATTTCAATCCTTTAGACGAATTCGAGTTGAAAGTAAAGGTAAGGAACTCAGACGATGATGATAATCAGTATGCCAGAGTTGAAATGGTCATAGTTCAAGGAAGCGATGAAGTAGATGACACATTAGTAGAAGCAAAGGCGAAAATATCAGACAGCGATTATTACACATTCACACTTAAAGGTTTAGTTCCTGCAGATATAGAAGAGGGAAAAGCATACCTTTATGTCAGAGCTTACAATGATGACGATGAAAATAATTGTGAACAAGATGTAATGGAAATGAATATAGAAAAGAGATCCAAGGAACTGGCTCCTTTAGAACTTGAATATCCTAAAGAAGTTTCATGCGGAGACACAGTCACGTTCAGCGGAAAGATTGCAAACATAGGAAATTCTGATGAAGATAAGGTGCTTATGACACTTTCAGCATTATCACAAACATTCGAAGAAGAGTATAATGATTTTGATTCCGGAGATATTTCCTCATTATTCAACTTTGATTTCAAAGTTCCTATAAATATGACTGAAGGAAGCAACAAATTCGTTTTGAGAATCGATTATGACTATGATGAAGATGATGAAAACTTCGATGATGCTGATTCATTCAACTATCCTTTCACAGTCAAAAACTGCAAGATAGATAAGGCTTCATTCACTACAGAGACTTCAACTGCTTTGACAAACACCGAATCAGAAGTAAGATTCCTTATCTCAAATCCCACTTCATATGCTCAAACATTTACAGTTTTAGCAACTGCAGATTGGGCAACAATTTCCTCAGTAACTCCTCAAACAGTTAAAGTAGAAGCAGGAAAACAGCAATATGTTTCAATCAAACTAACTCCAAATAAGGATGTAGAATCAGGAATACACAACGTCGCTGCTAAGATTTCATATGGTTCAACAACTGAATCATTAAGTCTTCCAGTAAGCATCCAAAGCGCTTCAACTTCACTTGGATTATTTGGCAAGATTGGGGACCAATTCAAAAACAACACAATGTGGGCAGTAACAGATGTTGTTTTGGTTGTTGCAATACTTGTTTTGCTTTTCTTGATCTTCGCTGGAAAGAGAAAGTAATTTTTTATTAGTTTATTTTTTATTCTAGATATTATTTATTCTTTTTTCTAGCTCTTCTATACTTGAACTTATTCAAGGCTTTGATCTCTAGCAGTTTATTTGCATGTTTACTTATCAAATAACTTACTCCAAGACCTATTGCTGCTCCGGCAATTACATCGCTAAGGTAATGCAGTCCGAAATAAACTCTTGAGAACATTATCAAAGCACAAATGCCTATCCATGATAATCTTAATATTCCGCTTGGTATAAAGAAGAATGATGCAAGTGCGGTAGATGCATGATTGGATGGGAAGCTGGAATCCCATGTTGAATATTTTGGATCAATCAAATCTGTAGGAACATTCAACCCAAAATTAAAGGGCCTTTCTCTCGCAATTAGAACTTTTACTAAAAGAGTAAGGGCATATGCTCCAAGAAATGAAACTGTCCAATTTTTTATATTTCTAAATTCCTTATTAAATAATAATAGTGCAAGTGGCACAACAATTATGATTCCAATACTCATCTTCTCTATTAATAGCATAAAAATATCGAGTCCAGGACTTCTCCAAGAATTGATAATCAAAGATATGGCCAGATCATACTTTAAGATTATCAAGAATAGAATAACCCCTAACAAAATATATGCCCCTGTCCTAATCATCCCCTTATTAATTCGCATAATATTCATACTCAAAAGCTATTTAAATAATTTCTTCATATGCATTGAATGACTATTAGAAGCAAAGCAATGGGAATTATTGTCAGATATTTGGCTATTCTCATTTTATCGCTGTTCTATCCAGTATTGAATGCAATTCTTTTCTTTCCCACAGCATATATTTCCTATGGGGTAATCAGTTTATTCTATTCTGCTTCAATCTCTGGAAACATGATCTCTTTCAATGGGGCCCAAATAGAACTTATAGACGCATGCATCTCTGGATTAGCGTATCTTCTCCTTATTGTGCTCAATTTAGCAGTAGAAATGCCCCTCAAAACTAGGATGAAAGCCCTATCTATTAGCCTAACTGCTTTTTTTACATTCAATATTCTTAGAATCTCTCTTCTTGCACTTCTCTTTTCTTCAGGATCTCAGCTCTTCAATTATTTCCATATTTTCTTTTGGTATTTTGGAAGCCTAATAGCAGTGTTCCTAATATGGATTTTTGAAGTAAAAACATTCAAAATAAAAGAAGACCCATTCATTTCTGATATAAAACTTCTTTTTAAAAATATTAAGAACTAGAACAAATTTTATAATCTCATGAAAGATAGTAATATTTATATAGTAGTTATAGTTAGTATATAACATGGAAAAAACAACCATACAAATAAGCCTTGGAACACTTGAAAGATTAAAATCCATCAAAAATCTAGAAAGGCAGTCCTACGATGAAGTTTTAAACAATCTTATAGACAGTTGCGAGGAAGAGGTTCTAAGCGATAACGAAATTAATGAAGTGCAAAAAGGCCTTGAAGATATTAAAAAAGGAAAGGTGTATCCCATAGAATCTATTGCAAAAGAGCTGGGGATTACTTTAAAATAAAATGTTCCAGATAGAATTAACTGAAACGGCCAAGCTCTTTCTTAAGAAATTACCGAAAAATGATGCGGAAATGATCCTTAACAAAATCTACTCTATTCGAGATAATCCGTTCAGATTTCTTAAAAGGCTCCAAGGAAATAAGCTATGGAGGTTAAGGATTGGAGATTATGGGGCTGTAGTTGATGTGATTGTCTCTTTTAATAAGATTATAGTCATAAGGATAGGGCGCAGAAAAAATATTTATGATTAATATCCCAACTTATGATTAATATTCAAACTAATCGATTATTCCATAGGCAATAAACAATGCCTTATCGGCTGCCTTTAAAATATCCTCAGAATCTCCTTGTATTTGCAGGCAATATCCGCTATAGTCTATGGATGTTTCATTGCTTTCCTTAAAGATTATAATTGCGCTTTGTGAACTTGCATCCTCACAGCTTTTCAAGGGGACATCAGCACAGTGGGAAATATTCTCATCTTCTTTGGAGCATGCCTGTTGAAGGTTGGTTATTGGAAGATATCTCAACAGTTCTATGGCTTCATTTTGCATGTAAGGAGCAGAAATCAAATAAACCTTTGAATTAAAATCAGTATAACTGAAAGTTCCTTTAGAACTTATATTCTCAACATCCTGTGGAAGATAGCTTGTTGCTATGGAATATCCCTTTGGCTGCCATCCTTGCTCGGTTATTGTAAACTTAAGATCTCCATAGGTTCTGCTTTCCTCATTATCCGATGAGAAATTAAGGGCGAATCCAGCAGTACTTGCAGCCATTATTCCAACAATAAATATTGCAAGCCAGAACTTTAATCTTTTATCTTTCTCTTCTCTTTCAGCCCTTGTTACTATTTTTCTCATGTTTAAAATTTCTCCGAAATTTTGACATGCCAGAAATCTCCTGATTTCTAAGCATCTTCATTTCTTAGTGCCTTCTGTCCCAATAACTAGTCTTTCAAGCCATGTAACTGCAAGCTTATCTGCGGCTCTCGACAATTCAACATCATCTTTTCCTTCTATAATGATGCAATTTACTTCAGAGTAAACCTTTGTTTCATCTCCAACCCTTAATTCAACAACTCTGATGTTTTCTGTGGCATTCTCACAACTCATTTGATAATAACTTCCAGCATCCTCACTGAATGCATAGGAAGTATCAAGACCTATTGCTATAGTGAATCTCCCTATTTCTCCTGCAGGAATGGGTGCATAGGACAAATTAGGATCGCTTGAGACCCATACCTTGGAGATTCCCCTCCATAAATCTTCGCTAACATTCAAGTCAATATCTCCAAGTTCTCTTGGATCATTTCTTATTGCTATCTGATTTAATGGCCCATCAATCATCTTGAAAGGGATGTAATAGTAATCAACACTGGTTCCTTCAAGTCTTTTCTTATAAACTTCAAATGGGCCATATTCAAAATAGGGGGATTTTGGCTTCATAAGGTAATATGCTGCCACAGAAATTAGAACAACTATTGCAAGAACGGCCAATAGCCACATCACCTGTTTCTCAATCTTGCTAAATTTTTGGGCTTTTTTCTTGCCTTTTTCTTTACTTACCATACAATATATTTAAAAAAACCCTTCTTAAAAACCTTATGTTGGTTTAAACTTAGGCCCTTATTTTTTGATTAATTAGACTCTATAAAATTGATTGCTCCATTCTTCGCTTTTTCTTCATTAATTTCTCAGGGGCATCAAGATAATTTTCTTCTGAAATAATACTCTCCCCGGTCTTTAATTCCAGATCTTTTCTCGCAGCCCCTGCAACTTCCC